>NZ_JAZGQA010000039.1:0-28893 GCF_048593855.1 Yersinia sp. 2542 StPb PI | reverse complement strand
CGTCATGTGGAAATGTCGCGAGAATTAGCCGAGCAAAGCAGTGCGGAATCGGATCTGGAAACAGATTATCAGGCGGCCAGTGACCACCTGAGTCTGGTGCAGACCGCGATGCGCCAGCAGGAAAAGATCGAGCGCTACCAGAGTGATTTGGAAGAGTTGACTTACCGGCTGGAAGAGCAAAATGAAGTTGTCGCCGAGGCCAGCGAGCAGCAGGCCGATAACGAAGCCCGCGCTGAAGCTGCTGAGTTGGAGGTGGACGAACTGAAAAGTCAGTTGGCCGATTACCAGCAAGCGCTGGACGTTCAACAGACCCGTGCTATCCAATATCAGCAAGCCTTACAGGCTTTGGAACGTGCGCGCGCACTGTGCCAGTTGCCAGAATTAACTGCCGATAATGCCGAAGAGTGGCTAGAAACCTTCCATGCCAAAGAGCAGGAAGCGACTGAATCGTTATTACAACTTGAGCAAAAACTGAGTGTTGCTGATGCTGCGCACAGCCAATTTGAGCAAGCTTATCAGTTAGTGGTGGCTATCGCCGGCGAGGTCAGTCGCAGTGAAGCCTGGCAAACTGCGCGGGAATTGTTGCGTGACTGGCCGTCGCAACAACATTTGGCTGAACGTGTGCAACCATTGCGGATGCGTCTGTCAGAGCTGGAACAGCGTTTACGTGCTCAGCAAGACGCAGAACGCTTGCTGCAAGAGTTCTGTAAACGCCAGGGGCAAGTATACCAGCCCGAGGAGTTGGAAGAGTTGCAGCGTGAACTGGAGTCACAGGTTGAAGAGCTCTCTCTCAACGTCAGTGATGCTGGTGAACGGCGCATGGAAATGCGTCAGGAACTCGAGCAAATTAAGCTCAAAATTCAGGAGCTAACGGCGCGTGCGCCAGTCTGGTTGGCGGCACAAGATGCGCTGAGTCAACTCAGCGAACAGAGCGGTGAGGCGCTGGAGGATAGCCGTCAGGTTACCGAACACATGCAGCAATTGCTGGAGCGTGAACGCGAAACCACGGTGGAGCGCGATGAAGTCGCCGCAAGCAAACGTGCTGTTGATGCGCAGATTGAGCGGTTAAGTCAGCCAAGTGGTGCTGAAGATGCGCGGATGATTGCTTTGGCCGAACGCTTCGGTGGTGTGTTGCTCTCCGAGATTTATGACGATGTCACCATCGATGATGCGCCATACTTCTCCGCGCTGTATGGCCCATCGCGCCACGGTATCGTGGTACCGGACTTGTCACTGGTGCGGGATCAACTACAAGGGTTAGAAGACTGCCCGGAAGACCTCTATCTTATCGAGGGTGACCCGCAATCATTTGATGACAGTGTATTTGCCGTTGAAGAGCATGAAAAAGCGGTAGTGGTTAAAATTGCGGATCGCCAGTGGCGTTACTCCCGTTATCCAGAACTGCCGCTGTTTGGCCGTGCTGCCCGTGAGAACCGGCTGGAAGCTCTGTATCAAGAGCGTGACAGCCTGGCTGAACGTTATGCCACGCTGTCATTTGATGTGCAAAAAACGCAACGCTTGCATCAAGCATTCAGCCGTTTTATCGGTTCTCATCTGGCCGTGGCATTTGATGCAGATCCTGAAGCTGAAATTCGTTTACTCAATACCCGTCGTGGTGAAATAGAGCGTGCGCTGAGTGCACACGAAGAAAGCAACCAGCAGCAGCGCCAGCAATTCGAACAGGCTAAAGAGGGGATTTCAGCCCTTAACCGCTTGATCCCACTGATTTCATTGCTACTTGATGATACGTTGACTGACCGTGTCGAAGAGATAACTGAAGAATCGGCGCAAGCGCAAGAGGCGGCTCGCCATATTCAGAAGCATGGCGCTTCCCTGACTAAACTTGAACCGCTGTTAGCGGTATTACAAAGTGACCCGCAACAACACGAACAGTTGCAGGAAAACTATGTATTGGCGCAAAACAGCCAGCGTCAGGCTAAACAGCAAGCTTTCGCACTGACTGAAGTGGTTCAACGTCGTGCGCACTTTAGCTATACCGATTCTGCGGGCATGTTGACGGAGAACTCTGATCTCAACGACAAACTGCGCCAGCGCTTGGAGCAGGCGGAAGCAGAACGCACTCGCGCTCGTGAGCAGTTACGTCAGTATCAAGCGCAATTTACCCAGTATAATCAGGTGCTAGCGTCGTTAAAAAGTTCTTATGACGCCAAGCGTGACATGCTGAAAGAGTTAAGTCAGGAACTGGTGGATATCGGTGTTCAGGCTGATGCTAATGCAGAAGCCCGTGCTCGTACCCGCCGTGACGAGTTGCATGCGGCATTAAGTACTAACCGTTCACGCCGTAATCAGTTGGAAAAACAGCTAACCTTCTGTGAAGCTGAGATGGATAGCCTCCAGAAGAAACTGCGCAAGCTGGAACGAGATTATCATCAGATCCGTGAACAAGTCGTCAATGCCAAAGCAGGTTGGTGTGCGGTGATGCGGATGGTGAAAGATAATGGCGTTGAGCGTCGTTTGCATCGCCGTGAACTGGCCTATATGGACGGTGACGAGCTGCGTTCTATGTCGGATAAAGCCTTGGGTGCTCTGCGTCTGGCGGTGGCTGATAATGAACATCTGCGCGATGTGCTGCGTTTGTCTGAAGATCCGAAACGGCCTGAGCGTAAGATTCAGTTCTATATCGCGGTCTACCAACATCTGCGTGAACGTATTCGTCAGGATATTATTCGCACTGATGATCCGGTTGAAGCCATTGAACAGATGGAGATTGAACTGGGCCGTTTGACCGAAGAATTAACCGCTCGCGAACAGAAGCTGGCAATCAGTTCCAAAAGTGTATCGAATATTATCCGTAAAACTATTCAGCGCGAACAGAACCGCATCCGTATGCTGAATCAGGGCTTGCAAGCGGTGTCATTTGGTCAGGTCAAGAGCGTGCGACTGAATGTGAATGTACGTGAAGCTCACGCGACGTTACTCGATGTGCTATCCGAGCAACAAGAGCAGCATCAGGATCTGTTTAATAGTAATCGTCTGACCTTCTCCGAAGCATTGGCGAAACTCTACCAGCGGTTGAACCCACAAATGGATATGGGGCAGCACTTGCCGCAGACCATCGGTGAAGAACTGCTTGATTACCGTAACTATCTGGAACTGGAAGTCGAAGTTTATCGCGGTTCAGATGGCTGGCTGCGGGCAGAAAGCGGCGCATTGTCAACCGGTGAGGCTATTGGTACCGGTATGTCAATACTGGTCATGGTGGTACAGAGTTGGGAAGAAGAGTCGCGTCGTCTGCGCGGCAAAGATATTTCCCCTTGCCGTTTGTTGTTCCTTGATGAAGCGGCGCGTTTGGATGCCAAATCTATCGCGACATTATTTGAACTGTGCGAGCGGCTGGAAATGCAATTAATAATTGCAGCACCAGAAAATATCAGCCCGGAAAAAGGGACAACCTATAAGTTGGTACGAAAAGTCTTCCAAAATCATGAGCATGTACATGTGGTTGGCTTACGAGGTTTTGCCAATGAAATACCAACATTGCCGCCGATACCTGCCGAGATACAACCTGGCGGTTAATTATTGTTCAGAAAGAAGGCAGCAATAATTAATCCGATTAAATGGTCGCTAACTAGCGGCCATTTTTATTTCTTCCACACCTTAGGGTTATATTTTATAACCACCGGAAATCTGTTAGCGTAACGTGAATGGTTAAATTTATATCGTTAACCACGCAAGGGGCAGTTCTGTTTGTATAATAATGATGAAAACCCGAAACTATTGAAGTGGTAGCCAACGAACAAATCTCGTTGAACTGATCGACGCTCAGGGATTCGGGTGCCAGAGCAGCAACAATGCTGCGACTTCAAGGAAGAAGGGTAACGACAGACTATGACGTACTTAGATAAGCATACCGGGGGCATAGAATGTCGATAGGGAAACGAAATCCGCAACGCGCATTAGCATTATACTGCGCTTTAATTTATAGCTTGATGCCGATATTTACAGCATCAGCCACGGCACCTGTCATGCCGTTAGACTCATCCTCAGCGCTGCCTATGAGTGGTACGACAATGTCGGTCGCACAAAGCCGCTCACAGTTATTATCAGTGCTGCCTAAAACGGTGACACCTTTCTATGCTTCTGAGTTGGCATTGCTTTATGCCGCCAACCGTATGCAGCCGATGTGGCAGGATAGAACTGCGGTGCAGCATTTTCAGCAGCAATTAGCCGAAGTGGCACTCTCCGGTCTCCAGCCGCAATTTATGCAGTGGGTAAAATGGCTGAGTGACCCTGACATTACCGGTCAAGCTCGCGATGTTATTTTGTCAGATGCCATGCTGGGATACTTGCACTTTATCTCAGGTGTTGGCGCTAACGGTAGTGTCTGGTTATACAGCAATGTGCCATACAAAATGGCGATGCCGCCGGTTACTATTTTAAATCGTTGGCAGCAAGCGGTGCATGAAGGTACCACCGCACCCTATCTGGCGTCGCTGGCCCCCCAACATCCTCAATACGACAAAATGCATCAGGCATTGAAACTGATGCTGGCAGACCGCCAGCCATGGCCACAGATGTCTAATGGCCCCAGCCTGCGCCCAGGCCAGTTAAGTGACGATATTCCAGCGCTACGAGAAATCCTGGACAGAACGGGCATGCTACACCCCATTGCATCAGAACCGGCCAAAGCCCCAGAGGTTATCCCGGTGGATAATCCAGCAGTAGCCGTGGTCAATGATGATCTCTCGGTTGATGAAGAAAAGAGCCGTGCTCAGGCTCACAGTTTAGTGGTTAGCCCTTCAGCGGCACCCGTGGCCGACGTTCCTGTTACCGGTGGGGTTGTAGCGTCGCCATCAGCGCCGCTCACCACAACTATAACCGACAATGTTTATACGCCAGAGTTGGTGGAAGCCGTTAAACGTTTTCAACAGTGGCATGGGCTAAGTGATGATGGTGTTATTGGTGTCCGAACTCGTGAATGGTTGAATGTTTCACCACAAACGCGGGCAACATTATTGGCATTGAATATTCAGCGTTTGCGTATTTTACCGGGACACGTCGATAACGGCATTATGGTTAACATCCCAAACTATTCGCTTAATTATTATAAGAATGGTGCTGAGGTCCTCTCATCTCGGGTGATTGTTGGCCGTCCAAGCCGCAAGACACCGTTGATGAGCAGTGCGTTAAATAATGTGGTGGTCAATCCGCCGTGGAATGTACCAACGTCTCTGGTGCGCCAGGATATCGTACCCAAAGCACGCTATGATGCTGGCTATTTCCAGCGTCATGGTTATACCGTTTTGTCTGGTTGGAGTAATGAGGCTGAAGTTGTTGATCCATCGATGATCGATTGGAGCATGATTTCGCCTAATAACTTCCCGTACCGTCTGCGTCAGGCACCAGGTGCCAGCAATTCATTAGGGCGCTTCAAATTCAATATGCCAAGCTCTGATGCTATCTACTTACATGACACGCCGAACCATGGTCTGTTCCAGAAAGATATCCGTGCATTAAGTTCCGGCTGTGTCCGCGTCAATAAAGCCTCGGATCTGGCAAATATGTTATTGCAAGATGCTGGCTGGAATGATGCGCGGGTTTCCTCAACGTTAAAACAAGGCGATACCACCTACGTGAATATTCGCCAACGTGTCCCGGTGCAATTGTATTACCTGACAGCATGGGTGGCGGATGACGGTAGGCCACAATTTAGAACAGATATTTACAATTATGATAAGACGGTGAGATCCGGTGCACAAATCTCACCTCAGGCTGAACTTTTAATGCAATAAATGCAGTAAAACTCAATAACTAATGGTCTTAATATCGGGTTGTCGTAGGGGGCCCCAAATTGGGGTTCTCTATAACCGAACTTAAACGCACAGCGAGTGCGGGCCGAATGCGGGTTGACTGGTTTTCCGTAGGCGGTTATGGTTCGGGACGGCACATTTGGTTAGTGCTTTCTTTTGACATTCTTGCCGGGTATTAACAGAGATCATGGATAAAATTGATAATTATCGCCGTAAATGGCTAACGTTAGGCGGGGCAGCGCTGGGTATATCGCTGCTTCCAGGGCAGGCATTCGCCACCCTTTCTACTCCTCGCCCACGGATCTTGACCCTGAATAACCTCAATACAGGCGAGTCCATAAAAGCCGAATTTTTTGATGGTCGGGGCTATAACAAAGATGAACTTTCCCGCTTAAACCATCTCTTTCGCGATTATCGGGCCAATAAGGTAAAAACTATCGACCCACGCTTGTTTGATCAACTATACCGCCTGCAAGGGCTTCTTGGCACAACTAAACCGGTGCAGCTTATTTCCGGTTACCGCTCACTTGATACCAATAATGAACTGCGCGAACGCAGCCGTGGTGTGGCCAAACACAGTTTCCACACGCAAGGGCGGGCAATGGATTTTCATATTGAAGGTATTCAATTGAGTAATATCCGCAAAGCAGCATTAAAAATGCGTGCAGGTGGTGTAGGATATTACCCTCGCAGTAACTTTGTACATATTGATACTGGGCCGACAAGAACCTGGTAGCAGACATTTTTATGCCAATGCATTGAATCATACCTAACAGATTTCAAATTGTAGGGCGGTGGCAAGCAAGTGCCAAATCGGTCAGAGTGGGTTTGAACAGCACTTATGCCAGCCACAGGGCGAGCCTCAAGATTCAGGTTCGCTAATCTCGATAAACTGATGCTATCAGTGATTCGGGTAAACGACCGCAGCCCATACAGATGTATGGTTGAAAGATGATAGGTATATTGCCAGTTGCATTTGGGGTGGAGTTTTATGAAATATCAAATTATTCCGGTGACGGCCTTTAGCCAGAACTGCACCTTAATCTGGTGTGAAGCCACAAAGCAGGCCGCATTGGTGGACCCTGGTGGTGACGCAGCCAAGATCATTGCTGAAGTTGCACGTCAGGGGGTAACGGTCAGCCAGATTTTGTTGACTCACGGCCATCTGGATCATGTGGGTGCTGCTGCTGAGTTAGCCGCTCATTTTGATATCCCGATTTATGGCCCTGAAAAAGAAGATACGTTCTGGTTAGAAGGGCTACCGGCGCAGAGCAGAATGTTTGGTTTGAGCGAATGTGAAGCTTTTACCCCAACCCGTTGGTTGACCGAGGGTGACAAAATCACTGTTGGTGAAGTGGAGTTATCGGTATTGCATTGCCCTGGGCATACGCCAGGTCACATTGTCTTCATTGACCAACAGGGGCGTCTGGCACTGGTCGGTGATGTTATCTTTAACGGTGGTGTTGGACGTAGTGATTTCCCACGCGGTGATCACCAACAACTGATTAACTCCATTCGGACTAAATTGTTGCCTTTAGGTGATGACATCACATTTATTCCCGGTCATGGTCCAATGTCTACGTTAGGCCATGAACGGCAGACTAACCCGTTTATACGTGAAGAACCGGCTATTTGGTGATGTCGACATCATAAACAGCTAGAATTTCAAAGAAGGCACCGTCAGGTGTCTTTTTACGTTATATTGAATAAGTGATTTACATATTTTGTGAAGCAATAGTTATTTATCTATTGGTGCTGTGATCATAATGATGATAGCGGTCGGTGCTTATATTATCTTTGCGAGATGGATAAAGCCTGACCAACAAACAGTCGTCACGTTTATTGACCCGGCACTGTTTCTGCTGCCGTTTTGAGTTCGTAATATTACGAGCGCCTTTCAATGGAAGCCACTATGCCGTTTCGTCGTTTCAGACTGAATAAATTCCTGTCCCGGCTAAGTTTTTCTTGCATGGTATTATTCTTATTTCTGTTGTTAGGGGCGGCAGTGATTTATGCGCAAACCAAAGCCAATATGCATCAGGATGCTGAAGCTAAGTTATTACAAGGTAGGGCTCGATTCGAGCAGATATTTAATAATTTGCAGCATGCGGCGCTTCAGGTAGAAACCGGATTAGGTAAACCTTGCATGCAAGTTGTTCAAAACCTGCGGGATCAAGTTGTCATTATACCGGATGTGCGTTCAGTCTCTTTAGCTAAGGGGACGACCATCTATTGTTCCTCGATATATGGCCCACTTTCCACGCCGTTTGATCTAGATGTGTTCGTTGATGGTCAACTGGAGCTAATGCAGGGTAATGATGTCACTCCAGATCGTGCTTTGATGGTGTATCGGCTGGCGCGAGGTGATTACAGCATACTGGTCGCGGTCGATGGCTATTATCTGCGCAGCATCCTTAACTTATTAAGTGGTGATATACAGTTGTATCTGAGGGTGGGTGATAAATGGATGGATGCGGTGGGTATGGTACATCCAGGCCACCCCCCCGAGGGAAGCGAACCGTTATCTCTGGCCTCAGACAAGTTTGCTTATTCATTAAATACGACGCTATCTAACCAGCAATATTTGGCCTATGCCTGGCAATATAATCAAGGTAGCCTGATATTTTTCATCTTAATGAGCATCGGTTCAGCCGCGCTGGTTTTCTGGTTATCGGGTAGGGCGGCATCACCCACGCAGGTATTAAAACAGGCGTTAGAAAACAACGAGTTTGTTGCTTATATGCAGCCGATAGTATCAGGCAAAGAGCAATGCTGGGTGGGTTGTGAAGTTCTAATGCGTTGGCAGCATCCTGTTAATGGTTTAATTCAGCCAAATAAATTTATTCCGATGGCCGAGGACAGTGAACTTATTGTTCCGATGACTCGCGCTATCATGCAGCAAGTTAGTACCACTTTTGCACCTTACGTAAATCAGTTACCGGAAGGTTTTCACTTTGGTTTTAATATCAGTGCTAACCATTGCCGTGATCTGAGTCTGGTAGATGATTGCCGCCGTTTTATTCAGGCTTTTGGTGGTAATAAAATCAATATCACGTTGGAATTAACCGAACGGAAATTAATCGTTGCCGATGAGATTACCGACCGATTATTTGCCGAGTTGCATGCTTTGCGGGTATTTATTGCTATCGACGATTTTGGTACCGGACATTCAAGTCTGACTTATTTGCAGAACTTTAAAGTGGATTTTTTGAAAATTGACCAAAGTTTTGTTGGCATGATTGGTTCCGATGCATTGTCGAGCCACATTGTCGGGAATGTTATCGATCTCGCTACCCGACTAGGGTTGCAGACCATTGCAGAGGGAGTCGAAAACGACACTCAAATGCGCTATTTACAGGCCCATAACGTCGACTATCTGCAAGGCTATATGTATGGGCGTCCTATGCCGATGAGCGAATTTGCCAAATATATGTTCCATTAAGACTCATATTCTGACATTTGAAACAAAATAAAAAGGGTGCATATGCACCCTTTTTACGGTAAGTCATTGATGCTTAATCACAGCACAGCAACGATAGCTTCACACAGCGGAGCCATGTTATCAGGTGTCATACCTGCAACGTTTACCCGGCCAGAGTTGACAGCATAAACAGCAAACTCATTGCGCAGGCGCAGAACCTGTTCTTTGGTCAGGCCACTGAATGAAAACATCCCATTCTGGTTAATGATAAAGCTGAAGTCCTGCTTCGCACCTTTTTCCTGCAATGTATTCACAAACAACTGACGCATACGATGAATGCGCTGGCGCATATCGGTCAGTTCTTGTTCCCAAATGGCGCGTAATGTCGCGTTGCTCAGGATGGTGGCAACCACTGACGCACCATGGGCTGGTGGGTTGGAATAGTTAGCACGGATAACGGCTTTAACCTGGCTGAAGGCGATATCGGCCACGTCGCTGCTAGCGGCAACAATGGTGCAAGCCCCGACACGCTCATTATACAAACCAAAGTTTTTCGAATAAGAGCTACAAACGATCAGTTCCTGATGTTTGGCAGCGAAAATACGCAGCCCCTGAGCATCTTCTTCCAAACCTTTGGCAAAACCTTGGTAGGCGAAGTCAAACAGTGGTAGCCAACCTTTGGCGACTGACAGCTCAGCTAATTGGCTCCATTGGGCTTCGGTTGGGTCGATACCGGTAGGGTTATGGCAGCAGCCATGGAATAGCACTACGTCGCCAGCCTGAGCTTCTGAGAGGCTTTTTAATAGCCCATCGAAGTCCAGTGAATGGTTCGCAGCGTCATAATAGGCATACTCAACCACTTCAAGCCCTGCAGCGGCGAAGATATTTTTATGGTTCGGCCAGCTAGGGTTACTGACCCAGACACGTTTAGCGCTGGTCTGATGGGCGATAAAATCAGCAGCAATACGTAACCCGCCGGTACCACCTGGGGTTTGAGCGGTACGCGCACGCTTATCGGCAATCATAGCGCTGTCGGCACCGAACAACAGTTCTTGTGTACAACTGGCGAAAACCGGCAGGCCATCAATACCCAGATAGTTTTTAGTAACTTCGTTTTCCAGCAAATACTGCTCAGCTTTCTTCACGCTGGTCAGCACCGGCGTTTTACCGGTTTCGTCTTTGTAGACACCAATCCCCAGATTGATTTTATGAGGGCGGTCATCCGCGCGGAAAATATCGGTCAGGCCCAGAATCGGGTCAGCAGGTGCAGCAGTGATTTTTTCAAACATGTCAGAGGCTTCCATGGCTTAGCGTTAAGCAAACAGAACTATCAGGGTAGCGCCAGTTGCAGTCTTTGCCAACCGTTTGCGATAAAAAGAAATGAATGTTGTGAGGCGGGGGAATTCAGGGTGAAAAATCGGCAAAATAGCGTATTCGACAGCGTAATATCCCTCTATTGGCTAAGGATAAAAACAAAAAGACAGAGCCGAAGCCCTGTCTTTTTTAACTTATGTCAGCAGATAAACTGCGTGATTAAGTTTAACTTAGAACTGGTATACCAAGCCAACACCAACAACGTCATCAGTGTTCAGCTTGTTAGTACGAGTGAACTCGTTTTCGTCCAACAGGTTGATTTTGTAATCAACATAGGTAGACATGTTTTTGTTGAAGTAGTAGTAAGAACCTACAGAAACATATTTCAACAGATCTTGGTTATCGCCATTCGCGTTAAGATCTTTCCCTTTAGACTGAACGTAGCCTAAAGATGGACGCAGACCGAAGTCGAACTGGTATTGTGCAGTGATTTCAATATCACGAGTTTTGTTAGCAATAGTGTTGCTAAAATCACCGTATGGAGTCAGGTTCTGAGTTTCAGCATACATTACAGCCAAGTATACGTTGTTAGCGTCGTATTTAGCACCAACGTTCCATGCCTGAGCTTTATCGCCTTCAGCAGTACTGAATGCTTTTTGCTCGTTAGTGCGGTTTGCAGAAGAGAAACCAGCACCAAAGTTCACACCGTAACCGATATCATAAGTTGAAGAGATACCGAAACCGTCGCCATTCTGATCTTTCAGGTTAGCACCAGTGTAAACACCGGTAACTGGGTCAATAGAACCAGCACGGTCATTCTGGTTTTTGCCTTGATATTGCAGAGCAAAATTCAGGCCATCAACCAGACCGAAGAAGTTGGTGTTACGATAAGTAGCCAGACCAGTAGAACGACCAGTCATGTAGTTATCAGAGTTAGAGATAGAGTCGCCACCGAACACTGGCAGCATGTCAGTCCATGCGTTAACGTCATAGATTACGCCGTAGTTACGGCCGTAGTCCAATGAACCGAACTGATCAAATTTCAGACCAGCAAAGCCCAGACGGGTTTTGTTGCCTTTGTCGCCTTGAGATTCAGCGTGGTTAGCCTGAACGTTGTATTCCCACTGGCCGTAACCGGTCAGTTGGTTAGTAATTTGGGTTTCACCTTTGAAGCCGAAACGAACATAAGTTTCGTCGCCGTCTTGGCCAGCGTTGTCAGAGAACTGGTGACGCGCGTCAACTTTACCGTACAGATCAAGTTTGTTGCCGTCTTTGTTGTAGATTTCTGCTGCATTAGCTGCGCCAGCTACTAACAATGCTGGGATTACTACTGCAAGAATATTGCGCTTCATCATTATTATTACCCTCATTGGTGTTATTCGGACACCTGCCACTGCCGCCAATAATTTTTTTGGAACTATTGTTGAGAGTTTGGTGTCGTCTGTGTCTGAACGCAGTGTTCCATTCACAGACCTGATAATCCACACCGAAAATGCTACCAATTGCCTGAATGTGTTTCATTGAGATACTATGTGTTACTAAATGTAAATATCAAGGAACTTTGTGACTTAGATCGAACTTTAAAAAATGACAAAAGCCAGCAGAGCTGGCTTTTATTTATACAAATAAACATTTTTTTCGAAATGACGAACTTAGAAGCTGGCATTTCTCGGTGTGCGTGGGAATGGGATGACATCCCGAACGTTTTGGACCCCTGTTACATAGGAGATCAATCGCTCAAATCCAAGGCCAAATCCTGAATGCGGTACCGTACCGTAGCGACGCAGATCACGATACCACCAATAATCTTCTTTATTGAGGCCCATCTCTTCCAGACGTGCGTCCAACACATCTAAGCGCTCTTCACGTTGTGAACCCCCGATGATTTCACCAATTCCCGGCGCTAATACATCCATCGCTGCAACGGTTTTGCCATCTTCGTTCATCCGCATATAGAAAGCTTTAATGTCTTTCGGGTAGTTTTTAACCACTACCGGTGCCTTAAAGTGTTTCTCAGCCAAATAACGCTCATGTTCAGAAGACAAATCTATGCCCCATGACACGTCATTTTCAAATTTCTGGCCCGATGCCAGCAAAATCTCGATAGCGTCGGTGTAATCAACCTGAGCAAAATCAGAGGTGACAAAACGTTGTAGGCGATCTACCGCATCTTTATCTACCCGCTCAGCAAAGAACTTCATGTCATCAGCACGTTCATTGAGCACCGCCTGGAAAACATATTTCAGCATTTTCTCGGCCAATGCGGCGACGTCATCTAAAGAAGCAAATGCGACTTCAGGTTCAACCATCCAGAATTCCGCCAAATGACGGCTGGTGTTGGAGTTTTCTGCCCGGAAAGTGGGGCCGAAAGTGTAAACTTTGGACAATGCACTGGCGTAGGTTTCTCCATTCAACTGACCGGATACCGTCAGGAATGCTTCTTTACCGAAGAAATCCTCGCTGAAATCGACAGCTCCAGTATCTGTGCGTGGCAAGTTTTCCAGATCCAGCGTCGACACGCGGAACATTTCACCAGCACCTTCGGTATCTGAAGCGGTGATCAGTGGGGTAGAAACCCAGAAGTAACCGTTTTCATCGAAGAAACGGTGAATTGCCTGCGCTAAGGTATGGCGGACACGGGCAACAGCACCAATCAGGTTTGTACGTGGGCGTAAGTGAGCCACTTCGCGCAAGTATTCGATGCTGTGACGTTTTGCCGCCATCGGATAGGTATCGGGATCATCAACCCAGCCGACCACTTTGATAGCAGTTGCCTGAATTTCAAAGCTCTGGCCTTCACCTGGTGATGCCACCACTGTTCCAGTGACTTCTACTGAGCAGCCGGTAGTCAGATGCAGTACTTCATCCTGATAATTAGGCAAAGCATTATTCACGACGGCCTGTAACGGGTCAAAGCAGGAACCGTCATAAACGGCAACGAAGGAGATACCCGCTTTAGAATCTCTCCGGGTACGCACCCAACCGCGTACGGTGACTTCACTGTCAACCGCAGCACGGCCTTGCAGTACGTCGACTACAGGCACTACGCTCATAGATTTCTCTCTTTAATAGTTTTGATATAGAAATAGTTAACAACCCAACCAAATGGGGATGTTGCTATGTTACTTGCGGCAGTGCAGGACACAAGTAGAAATCACCAGATCAGTGCAACATTTCTGTCGTTATCCTTAATAAAGGCGGCACAAATCAGAGCTGGGTTTAATTGGGAAGTGGTTGTGAGGGGAAAACGGCTAAGTGAAGTGGCTCGCCGGGTTATATTAACACCCCGACGAACCCTCATTATGCAGGCCGATACTAACTGGCCTTTTTGACTAACGGCAGGGCGAATGCTTCGCGTAACTCATCAACAAAAGCCGGGTCCTGACAGATAGTTTTACCCGGACTATCCGAGAGTTTTGCGACCGGCTTGTTGTTGCATTCAACCAGTTTAATGACAATATTGAGCGGTTTAACGCCGGGAATATCACAAGTTAAACGGGTACCGATACCGAATACTAATTTAATTCGTTGATAGAAATGGCGATAGAGTGACAACGCTTTTTCCAGATCTAAATTATCTGAAAACACCAATGTTTTACTCATTGGGTCAATACCCAGTTTTTCATAATGGGCGATAGCTTTTTCACCCCATTCTACCGGGTCACCTGAGTCATGGCGCAATCCTTGATAGCGATTGGCGAATGTCTCATCAAAATCGCGCAAGAAGGCATCCATGGTAATACAGTCAGTCAGTGCGACACCAAGTTGATTTGGGTACTCATCTAACCAGACTTGTAGTGCCACGCGCTGACTATTGGCCAGTATCGGACTTATCTGCTGATGAGCCTGGAACCATTCATGGGCTTGAGTACCGACCGGAGCTAATGCCAGGTTGCGGGCTAAATCATAGTTGCTGGTACCTACAATATAGGGGAACTCATCTTTTAAGCTGCTGACAATAGCATGCTGTATATCGCGTGAGAAACGGCGACGGGAGCCAAAATCCATTAGCTTGAAATGACTAATATCGATATCCGCGCTGAGAATCTTAAACTGCTGAAGTTTGTTGCGCAGTTGTGTGACGGCCTCGGCTGTTGTGACACCGACTGACCGGCGCCGATGAACGATTTCACTGATCACTGCCAGCAAAGGGACTTCCCATAAAATCGTTTCGCACCATAAACCGGCAATCCGAATATCTAATTTACCGTCATTATTGGATACGGTGACCTGCTCAGGATTAAAACGAAAATCCCGCAACCAATTGAGGTAATCATCTTGAAAGAAGGGTAACCCCGAGAGGTAGGTAAACTCATCATCGGTTAACGCTAATTGTTTCATTAGCGCTATCTGATGGCGGATTTCATCGGCATATTCGCCCAGCAACTCATCACCACGGCAGCGGAATTCAGCGGCAACGGTAATATGGCGATAGCGATGGAACACGGCTTGTTGCATATGGAGCTTATAAGCATCCGTATCAAGCAGTGAAGTCAAAATCGGTGAGGCGTCTTGGGTCATGGCGCTATACAGCATCCTCGTAGGAGCATTTTCCGCAGTCAGCATATACCCTTGGTACTTGAAGTTGTCAGGGCTGCTTCGTTCACTCACCCGAATTACCTACTTATGTAAGCTCATCGTGATGCGTTCACTGGCCGCCGACCGGCAACACCAATTACTTTGGACATAATCTATAAAGTCGCAGGAGTATACCGGTATTATCCTGTTATTGAAGCCTCATCACACCATAAATGCTAATCACAGGTCTAGGATTAAACGTGCCATTATCAGTGAAACGGCTATTTTCTTTAGTGGTGTTGGCCCTTAAGGTCAGATTTTTAGCTGTTTAAGCGAATAAAGGATAAATTAACTTATAAAATATAGGGTTATTAAATTGCACTACTGAGCAACAAAAGGTAAATCTTTGTTTCCTGTTGGTTATCAGAGGTCACCTTGGCGGCCTGGTGCGGGTATTTCCCCATCATTGAGATATCACAATCAACGCAGAGCAATGTGGGGAAATAGCAAACATCATATTATATGTTTAGACATCGACTTAGATAAGTGCGATCAGGGAAGATGGCCGTAGGGTAGCCCCGATCCCGCGTGATTGCGGATATGGTCGATGAATTCTTGGCTAAGCGCTACAACATCATAGGCATAGGGTGGGATCCTGCCGATATCAGCGTCAAACCCACAATTGTTGAGTTCAGCAAGGCTATGGTTAAAAGTCGAGCCGTCATCACTAACTTTATCGCCGCCATTAAACGCCTTCATTACCCGATATTCAGCCGTAAGGTCATTAACCAAAAATATATTTTTCTCTGATAAAATACTGGACTGATAACCCAAGCCATAGCTGTATTCGTAGGGATATATAGGATCTGATTTATCTTGCTCAAATAAATTATTATAGAGATGTATGCTGGCGAAACGAACTCGCGGAGTGCGCTGGATTATCCGCGTAAAGTAATTATTAAAGAATGTAACGTGCATGGTTCCTGCATCTTGCTCAGCATTACTATCGCTATGACCAATCAAAATAGTTTTGTCATGTAATTCAAAACGACAGTGAGAAACCGTGACATAGTCAGAGCCGCGTTTAATATCTAACGCGCCATCATGCTGAACAAACTTCCAGCCATCCTTCTCGGTGTATTGATCAATCGTAAAACGGCCATCACTAAACGTGACATGGTCTACCCAGACATGGTGTGAATTAATGATATTTAAACCATCCCATTCAGCATTCCACCCATCACCTTCTTCAAACTGGGGATCGACATCTACTGGGTTCTCAATAAAGGTCTGAATCTATGTTCAATCTTATTAATGTATGAAGAGCAATGTGCATGATGTCGGGTTCCGTGCTGATGGTATTGGCATATTCTGCTGTCAGAAATGACGATACCGAGCAAATCAACGGGTATTTTGCTCACCAAATGCAAGCAGGAAAATGAGCTGCGAGGCGGCTCGAAAAAAGCACATTCAATGCGTTATTTGCCGTAATAGCACTCGCTCTCACCTAGGTTTTTTTTACAATTGTGATACATTGAAAAGCTATCTGAGTCTGAGGCCAATGGGCTGACAGCAATGTTCTGGTCGCCGTGATACTGGCCTTATACGACTATTAATACAGACCTGATAATCATATTCACTGATGACGTCAAAAGGGTTCCTATGACACAACAGCCGCAAGCTAAATACCGTCACGATTATAAATCGCCGGATTACACCATTACCGATATCGATTTGGACTTCGCACTGGATGCGCAAAAAACGACGGTAACGGCGGTCAGTAAAGTAAAACGTCAGGTAGCAGATGTGACGCCGTTGATTCTAAATGGTGAGGATCTCACGCTCGTCAGTATCAGTGTTGATGGGCAAGTTTGGCCTCATTATCAGCTACAGGATAACTCGCTGGTCATTGAGCAATTACCAGCACATTTCACACTGACAATCGTCAATGATATTCATCCTGCGACCAACAGTGCACTTGAGGGATTATATCTTTCCGGTGACGCGCTGTGCACCCAGTGTGAAGCCGAAGGTTTCCGCCATATTACTTACTATTTAGACCGTCCTGATGTTTTGGCCCGTTTTACGACCCGCATCGTGGCTGACAAATCTCGTTATCCTTATTTGCTTTCCAATGGTAACCCTGTGGGGCAGGGTACACTGGAAGATGGTCGTCATTGGGTAAAATGGCAAGATCCATTCCCTAAGCCTTGTTATCTGTTTGCTCTGGTTGCCGGTGATTTTGATGTTTTGCGCGATAAGTTCATTACCCGCTCCGGGCGTGAAGTCGCATTGGAGCTTTTTGTTGACCGCGGTAATTTAGATCGCGCCGACTGGGCGATGACGTCGTTGAAGAACTCCATGAAATGGGATGAGACTCGTTTTGGTCTGGAATACGATCTCGACATCTATATGATTGTCGCGGTTGATTTCTTCAATATGGGGGCGATGGAAAATAAAGGCCTGAATGTATTCAACTCTAAATATGTTCTGGCAAAAGCTGAAACAGCAACAGATAAAGATTATCTGAACATTGAAGCGGTTATCGGACATGAATATTTTCATAATTGGACAGGTAATCGAGTCACGTGCCGTGATTGGTTCCAGTTAAGCCTGAAAGAGGGCTTGACGGTATTCCGTGATCAAGAGTTCAGCTCTGATTTAGGTTCACGTTCAGTTAATCGAATTGAGAACGTACGCGTAATGCGTGCCGCACAGTTTGCCGAAGATGCCAGCCCAATGGCCCATGCCATTCGACCAGACAAAGTTATCGAGATGAACAACTTTTACACCCTTACCGTGTATGAGAAGGGTTCAGAAGTTATCCGCATGATGCATACCCTACTGGGTGAACAACAATTCCAGGCCGGTATGCAGCTCTATTTTGAACGCCATGATGGTAGTGCCGCAACGTGCGATGATTTTGTACAAGCAATGGAAGATGCATCGAATGTCGATCTCTCTTTATTCCGTCGCTGGTATAGCCAGTCCGGCACTCCGATTCTGACCATCCGTGATGACTATGATGCTGAGAAGCAGCAGTACCATCTGCACGTCAGCCAGAAAACCTTACCAACCGCTGACCAGCCGGAAAAACTGCCACTGCATATTCCATTAGATATTGAACTATATGACAGTAACGGAAATGTGATTGCGCTACAGAAAAACGGCTTGCCGGTCCATCATGTCCTGAATGTGACCGAGTCTGAGCAGACATTTACCTTTGATAATGTTGAACATACGCCGATCCCCTCTTTGCTGCGCGAATTCTCCGCTCCAGTCAAACTGGATTATACCTACAGTGATCAGCAGCTCACTTTCCTGATGCAGCATGCGCGTAATGAATTCTCTCGTTGGGATGCTGCCCAGAGCTTGCTGGCAACCTATATCAAACTTAATGTTGCCAAGTATCAGCAGAAACAGCCGCTGAGTTTACCCACTCACGTTGCGGATGCTTTCCGGGCAGTATTACTCGATGAAAATCTTGATCCGGCTCTGGCAGCGCAGATCTTGACCTTACCGTCAGAAAATGAAATAGCAGAGCTGTTTACTACCATTGATCCGCTGGCGATCAGTGCGGTTCATGAGGCTATTACTCGTTGTTTGGCTCAGGCATTGTCTGATGAACTGTTAGCCGTATATGTTGCGAATATGACACCTGTGTATCGTATTGAACACAGTGATATTGCCAAGCGTGCATTGCGTAATACCTGCCTGAATTATCTGGCTTTTGCTGATGAAGACTTTGCTAACAAGTTGGTCTCGTCACAATACCACCAGGCGGATAATATGACTGATTCGCTGGCCGCATTGGCGGCGGCAGTCGCTGCACAATTACCTTGCCGTGATGAGTTGCTTACAGCCTTCGATATGCGTTGGAATCATGATGGTTTGGTTATGGATAAATGGTTTGCACTGCAAGCGACGAGTCCGGCGGCTGATGTTTTGACACAGGTGCGGGCTTTGCTTAAGCATCCGGCATTCAGTTTGAGCAATCCAAACCGCACTCGTGCGTTAGTCGGTAGTTTTGCTTCGGGTAATCCGGCGGCATTCCATGCCAGCGATGGCAGTGGTTATCAATTCCTGGTCGAAATTCTCAGTGATTTGAATACCCGTAACCCGCAGGTGGCTGCACGGCTGATTGAGCCGTTGATTCGCTTGAAACGTTATGATGCTGGCCGTCAGGCTCTGATGCGCCAGGCGCTGGAGCAACTTAAAACGCTAGATAATCTGTCCGGTGATTTATACGAGAAGATAACTAAAGCACTGGCCGCATAATGGCTAAATCAGCCAATAGCGCTGCCCACTAACGTTACCTTCACAGCACAGAGGGCAGCAATGCCCTCTTTTTTATGGTTCTTGACCTACAAATAGTTAACACCTTGTTATCAATATAGTTAAACAAAGAAATTCTTTGCGTGGCTTTACTGAGCAATCGTTTACTTTCCTGATAGATAAATTTACCATTCCCGCGTCTATCCATAGGTTGAAAGCCGGTCAGGAGATCACATGTACTACCCACTCGTCAAAAAAGCACTATTTCAGCTTGATCCAGAACGTGCCCATGAATTCACTTTCCGGCAGTTAAAACGTGTTACTGGCACACCACTCGAATTCCTGGTTCGCCAGTCGGTACCAACCAAACCAGTGAGCTGTATGGGATTGTCATTCAAAAATCCATTAGGTTTGGCGGCGGGGCTGGATAAAGACGGTGAATGTATTGATGCTCTGGGCGCGATGGGGTTCGGTTTTATCGAAGTGGGTACGGTGACACCCCGGCCACAGTCAGGTAATGATAAGCCAAGGTTGTTTAGGATCGTTGAGGCTGAAGGCTTGATCAACCGGATGGGATTTAATAATCACGGAGTTGATAACTTAATTGAAAATGTCAAAAAATCACATTTTGGCGGAATATTAGGTATTAATATCGGGAAAAATAAAGATACCCCGGTAGAGCAAGGTAAAGAAGATTACTTGATTTGTATGGATAAAATTTATCCTTACGCGGGATATATTGCGATTAATATCTCCTCACCTAATACCCCAGGGTTACGATCTTTGCAGTATGGTGAAGCGTTAGATGATTTGTTGGCAGCAATTAAAAATAAACAAACTGAATTACATCAGCGCCATCATAAATATGTTCCTGTGGCAGTAAAGATCGCGCCGGATCTTACCGAGGAAGAGTTGATCCAAATAGCTGACAGTTTAGTTCGCCATAATATAGATGGCGTTATTGCCACTAATACAACGTTAGATCGCTCTCTCATTCAGGGATTAAATTATTGCGAACAAGCCGGTGGTTTAAGTGGCCGACCATTACAATTACGTAGCACGGAAGTCATTCGTCGCTTATCGCAAGAACTGCAAGGGCGTCTGCCAATTATCGGGGTAGGTGGAATTGATTCGGTTACTGCCGCTCGCGAAAAAATGGCGGCAGGTGCTTCATTGATTCAAATTTATTCCGGCTTTATCTTCCGTGGGCCTGGTTTGATTAAGAATATCATCACTCATATCTAATTATTTAACTTCATTACTGGCCGGGGGGTTTATTTCTTCCTCCGGCTCGTCTATATTTTACTCCGGTAGATTAAATATACAGCGAAAGCCCTATACCTAAATAATGTGAGTTGCAGGTAAGCGGTAATCGAATAACAAAGTGGTCGTGAACTGATTTGAACGCGGCTTATAGTGGTCTCGTAGCGGCGAACTCCATGGATGGGCTGAGTAACGAGAGCCGCCAACGCACATGCTGTTTGAAGTATGATGCGGTTATATGAAATTAATCCCATTTGATGGGCGAAGAACTCAGTTATTGAGTCAATGATGTTAGCAGCATGACGGGAAGGAAAAATATGCGAATTAAACCAGATGATAAATGGCGTTGGTATTTTGATACCGAACACGACCGACTGATGTTGGATTTAGCTAATGGTATGATATTTCGCTCGCGTTTCCCGTCTAAAATGCTAACCCCAGATGCTTTCGATGAATCCGCATTCTGTGTCGACGATGCCGCACTCTATTTTGAATTCGAAGATCAATGTCGCCAAATTAAATTGAGCCATGAACAACGTTCAGAATTGGTGTTAAATGCATTGGTCGCATTTCGTTTCCTAAAACCACTAATGCCCAAAAGTTGGTATTTTGTACAATATCCTAAAGCGCTGATGCCAAAAAATGGTGAGTTGGCGTTAGTTAAAGTATTGGATAGTGGTGAAGATGTTCGCTTGTTAGTGGTTGAGTCGGGTGATTCGGCAAGTTTGTGTTTATTAGCACAATCACAAGTGGTATTAGCTGGACGGCAGATGGTATTAGGTGATGCCATTAAGATAATGAATGACCGTTTGTTGCCACTTATCATTGCAGAGGTTTATACCGCCCCAGCTTTCGACCGAGCGGTATAATTCCCCTTCATACCGCAGTAAAGTGGTTAGCTGCGTGCAGAGAGTAAGTTTATCGGGATTATCTTATTTACCGCTGAGGGTAATATCCCCTGTGGGAATACAGCTACAACAAAGAATAGTTCCGTCGTTGCCAATGGCACTCTGTTTTAAAGGCGCAACATCGCCATTCACTAATGTAATTCTACAACTACCACATATCCCAGCCCGGCATGAATAAGGAATGCGGATATTTTGCTGTTCCAATTGTTCCAGCAATACCTGCTGATTATTGCCATTAAAGCGAATGCCGTTATATTCAATCGATACCGCTTTGGATTGCTCAAGTGGTGCCGCCAGGCTTTCAACTATGGCACCTGCACTGTATGGCCGTGGTGGTTTGGTTGACAGAATTTCTACTTCATCGCCTATCCGAATAATACCGCTGTTCCTGGCCACCATATTCTGGCCAAAATCGATATCGCCATTTTCCGCAGTTCGGAATGTCTGTAGTGTTCGTAATGGCTCACCGGCGGGGTGTTTCCGCCCGCGTTCTACGCTGACGGTGGTTAATACACAACGGCTGCATGGCTTAACCAAATCAAAGGTGATATCTCCAACGCGAATCACCTGCCAACTGTCTTCGGCAAATGCACTGGCACCGGTTACGACTAAATTCGGGCGAAACTGTTCTAATTTAATACTGCCAGGGCAGCGTTGCTGTAGTTCTTTAAATGATGCTTCGTTAATAAGCAGATAAGGGAAGCCATCAGCAAAAGACAGTGGAATCTCTGGCATCGGCTTCACCCTGCGGGTTAACTGGGCACCGAGCCAGCGTAATTGCACTTCACGCTGAAAATAGCCACTGAGCCAGTTATTGATGGTCTCAGGGGCAATTAGCGCCGTAAAATGATTTCCCCAGACTTCCGTTGGTTCAGCATTGGCTAAAAAATCATTAAAGCGGATACTGGCACTCTCGCCATCGGGCGCCGTGAGATATAAACCGTCCGGCATTAATGCCGGGGTGAACAACACCATCTGCGGATTTTGGCGCGCAGTAATAAAAGTGCCATCCGGTTCGGTAATCATAAATACGCGGTCAAAGGCCAGCCCACTGCTGCTGACTTGAGCATGAGAAAGCTGCAAGCCGCGCATGGATTTCACCGGATGAACGTAGAGTCGGGAGAGGGTAATCACCATTGCCTCCGTGCGAGTATTAAATAAGAAGGAGCAACTTTATGACAAGCTGCTGGGATTAGCTATAATGCGCAACAATTTTCTTTTTGGTGATAGTGCGATATGAACTCTCTGTTTGCCAGCACGGCGCGTGGACTGGAAGAACTGTTAAAAAGCGAACTCGAAGCGCTGGGCGCTCACGACTGTAAAATAGTACAGGGTGGGGTACATTTTCAGGGTGACGATCGACTCATGTACCAAAGCCTGCTGTGGAGCCGCCTGGCTTCGCGCATCTTGTTACCGCTTAACGAATTTAAAGTTTACAGCGATTTGGACTTGTACCTCGGGGTGCAGGCGATCGACTGGCCGTCAATTTTTGGTGTGGATAAAACCTTTGCTGTGCACTTTAGCGGCGTGAATGATGAAATCCGCAACAGCCAGTACGGTGCATTGAAAGTAAAAGATGCCATTGTTGACAGCTTTACCCGTAAGTTGGAGCAGCGCCCAACGGTTGCCAAGCAGCAACCGGATATTCGGGTGAATGTTTTCCTACAACGGGATATGGCCAGTGTGGCATTGGATCTCAGTGGTGAAGGGCTGCATCAGCGCGGCTACCGTGATTTGACCGGTCAGGCTCCCCTGAAAGAAAACCTGGCAGCGGCAATTATCCAGCGTTCTGGCTGGCAGTCAGGTACACCGATGGTCGATCCGATGTGTGGTTCCGGTACATTGCTGATTGAAGCGGCAATGATAGCCTCTGATCGCGCCCCAGGTTTGCATCGCGCCCATTGGGGCTTTACCGCCTGGAGTGCCTTCAACGAAGAGCTATGGCGTGAATTGACCACCGAGGCGCAAGTGCGTGCCCGCAATGGTTTGCAGGAAACCACTTCTCGCTTCTTCGGTTCAGACATCGACAGACGAGTTATCGAAATGGCGCGTGCTAATGCCCGCCGTGCTGGGGTATCGGAGCTGATTAGCTTCAATGCCAATGATGTCAGTAAGTTAGTGAACCCATTGCCGGAAGGGCCGGTAGGCACGGTTATCAGTAACCCGCCTTACGGTGAGCGGTTGGAAAGCGAGCCGGCATTGATTGCATTGCATAATATGCTCGGTCGCATCATGAAATCGGCATTTGGTGGCTGGCGTTTATCGCTGTTCAGTGCATCACCGGAATTGCTGAGTTGCCTGCAACTGCGGGCGGAACGTGAATTTAAAGCGAAAAATGGCCCGCTGGATTGCGTGCAGAAAAATTATCAGTTAGCGGCGAATCCACAGGGTGCTGCGGGTGTTCAGGTGGCAGAAGATTATGCCAACCGTCTGCGTAAAAACGTGAAAAAGCTGGATAAGTGGGCCAAACAGCAGGGTATCGAATGCTACCGTCTGTATGATGCCGACTTGCCTGATTATAATGTGGCCGTCGATCGTTACGGCAGCAAAGTGGTGGTACAGGAATATGCGCCGCCGAAAACGATTGATGCGCAAAAAGCCCGCCAGCGCTTATTTGATGTGATTAATGCCACCCTTGCGGTACTGGATCTCCCATCCAATCAATTGGTATTGAAAACCCGTGAGCGCCAGAAGGGCAAAAACCAATACGAAAAGCTGGCACAAAAAGGTGAATTCCTGCTGGTGAGTGAATATAACGCCAAGCTATGGGTTAACCTGACCGATTACCTCGATACCGGTCTGTTCCTTGATCACCGTATCGCTCGCCAGATGCTAGGTAAAATGAGCCAGGGTAAAGACTTCCTTAACCTGTTTGCCTATACCGGTACGGCCAGTGTTCATGCCGGCTTGGGTGGTGCGCGCAGTACCACGACGGTTGATATGTCGCGTACCTATCTGGAGTGGGCCGAGAAGAATTTGCGGGTGAATGGCTTAACTGGCCAACAACACCGCTTGATTCAGGCTGATTGCCTTTCATGGCTCAGTAACACCGATGAGCAGTTCGATGTGATCTTCATTGATCCACCGACTTTCTCCAACTCCAAGCGTATGGAGACTACCTTTGATGTTCAGCGCGATCACTTAGTGCTGATGAAAGAACTTAAACGGTTACTGCGCCGTAAGGGAACAATCATGTTCTCGAACAATAAGCGCGGTTTCCAGATGGATTTGGACGGGATAAAGGCGTTAGGGCTGGAAGCGAAAGAGATAACAGCTCAGACACAATCAGAAGACTTTGCCCGTAATCGTCAAATCCACAACTGTTGGCTGGTCACCCACAGCCACGAGGAAAAGTAGAAACTATGTCGTTAATTAGCATGTCCGGTGCCTGGCTGTCGTTCAGCGATGCACCTTTATTGGATAATACTGAATTACATATTGAGGCAAACGAGCGCGTTTGTCTGGTGGGCCGTAATGGCGCAGGTAAATCCACCTTATTGAAAATTTTGAGCAAAGAAGTAGCACTGGATGATGGCCGCATCATTTATGAGCAAGATTTGATTGTGGCACGTCTGCAACAAGACCCACCACGCAATGTGGCCGGTACCGTGTTTGACTTTGTGGCTGAAGGCGTGCAGGAACAGGCTGAACATTTAAAAGCCTACCACGCCAGCTTGCATCAGGTTGAGTTAGACCCAAGTGAGAAGAACCTCAATCGTCTGGCGGCATTGCAGGAGATTCTGGACCATCAAGGTTTGTGGCAATTAGACAGCCGCATTCAGGAAGTGCTGGTTCAACTTGGTTTATCTGCTGATGCCGAACTTTCATCACTGTCAGGTGGTTGGTTGCGTAAAGCAGCACTAGGCCGTGCGCTGGTAAGCTCGCCGAAAGTGCTGCTGCTGGATGAACCGACCAACCATTTGGACATCGAAACTATTAATTGGCTGGAAGGCTTCCTGAAAGAATTCCAGGGCAGCATCGTGTTTATCTCTCATGACCGCTCCTTTATCCGCGCGATGGCGACCCGTATTGTCGACCTTGATCGTGGCAAATTGGTGTCATGGCCAGGGAATTACGAACTGTATCTTGCCAGCAAAGAAGAAGCACTGCGGGTTGAAGAGCTGCAAAACGCTGAATTTGACCGCAAACTGGCGCAGGAAGAAGTGTGGATACGCCAAGGTATCAAAGCGCGCCGCACCCGTAACGAAGGCCGTGTGCGCGCACTGAAAGCGCTGCGCATGGAGCGTTCAGAACGCCGTGAAGTGATGGGCACAGCCAAGATGCAAGTCGAAGAGACCGTGCGTTCAGGCAAAATTGTCTTTGATCTGGAGAATGTTAACTATCAGATTGATGGCAAAGTATTAGTGAAAGATTTTACCGCACAAGTACAGCGTGGCGATAAAATCGCGCTGGTGGGCCCAAATGGTTGCGGTAAAACGACATTACTGAAACTGATGCTCGGTCAGCTTAAAGCGGACAGCGGCAAAGTACATTGTGGCACCAAGTTGGAAGTGGCTTATTTTGACCAGCATCGGGCAGAACTTGATCCCGAACGTACGGTGATGGATAACCTGGCAGAAGGTAAGCAAGAAGTGATGGTAAATGGCCGCTCGCGTCATGTACTAGGTTACCTGCAAGACTTCTTGTTCCACCCTAAACGCGCAATGACACCGGTGAAAGCGCTGTCTGGTGGTGAGCGTAATCGCCTGTTATTGGCTAAATTATTCCTTAAGCCTAGCAACTTGTTGATCCTCGATGAACCGACCAACGATCTGGATGTGGAAACACTGGAGTTGTTGGAAGAGATGGTTGATAGCTATCAGGGCACAGTGTTGTTGGTAAGCCATGACCGTCAATTCGTTGATAACTCAGTGACTGAATGTTGGATCTTTGAAGGTAATGGCCAGATCAATAGTTTTGTTGGCGGCTATTATGATGCGCATCAGCAACGTGCTGAGGCAAAACCTATCCGTCAGGTAGCGGCTAAAGTTGAAGAAACCAAAGCTGCGGCACCGGTTAAGAGTAATGCACCCGCCGCTAAACGCCCGGGTAAGTTGAGCTATAACTTACAGCGTGAGTTGGATCAGTTACCGCAACAGCTAGAAAAACTGGAAAATGAAATCAGTGAGTTACAGGCTGAAGTTGGTCACGCAGATTTTTTCTCCCGCCCGCATGAAGAGACACAACAGGTCTTGAAAGCATTAGCTGATACTGAACAGGCGTTAGAAGTAGCATTTGGTCGTTGGGAAGAGCTGGAAGCTCAGAAAAACGGTTAAAAATGTGTAACCGCCGTTCTACCAGATGACGTGCAATACGATATTATGTCTATTGTTATAGTAAGTCTCTTGATAGAACGGTGTTCAACAATACCCAATAGATTTCAACGTGCAGGAAGGTAGCTTGCAGCGGCCTGGTAGAGGCGAGAACCATGGATGGTGGAGTAACGGAACAGCCAACCATCTGCAGGTTGAAAGATGAAGGGATATACAGGCCAGCCGTAAGGACATAGATATTGTATTCTGTTATTGAGCCTAAACACGGCGGGCAGTCAGGGAATGTCATCCTGTGCCGGCAGTGCGACATGTCGGTGGCCTTACCCTCGCTGCCTTATGGCACCAAAGCGGTATGTCCGCGTTGCAAAACCACACTGACTGCCAGGTGGGATGAGCCACGCAAGCGCCCTGTGGGGTACGCGGTTAGCGCACTATTTATGCTATTGCTGGCTAATATGTTCCCGTTCGTCAACATGCGTGTGGCCGGGATCACCAGCGAAATTACCTTACTCCAAATACCCAGAGTCATGGTGTCAGATAACTATGCCAGCATGGCAACGTTATTTATGGTACTGGTTCAGTTGATACCGGCATTCTGTATGGTAGCCATCATCCTGCTTTGCCTGCGGGTGCGGATGCCAGCCCACTTGAAAGCCGCAATCGCGAAAGCGTTATTCCAATTTAAAAGCTGGTGCATGGTTGAGATCTTCCTCGCCGGTGTGCTGGTGAGCTTTGTCAAACTGATGGCGTATGGCGACATCGGTATTGGCAGCAGTTTTATCCCCTATTGCCTATTTTGTCTGTTACAAGTCCGCGCCTTCCAATGTGTCGATCGTCATTGGATGTGGCAGGATATTGCTCCGGCTCCTGAACTGAAGCTCCCGTTGGTTGCGGGCCGTACTGGTTTGCGTCAGGGGTTGCGATCCTGTTCTTGTTGTACCGCAATTTTGCCGCAATCCCAGGTGCAATGCCCGCGCTGCCATACTCATGGCTATGTTCGTCGTCGCCATAGCTTGCAGTGGACGATGGCCCTATTGATCACCTCGATTCTGCTCTATATTCCGGCTAATTTGATGCCGATTATGATTACCGAAAGTCTGGGGAGTCAAATGGGTTCTACCATTATGGCGGGGGTCATTTTCTTGTGGAGCGAAGGTTCTTATCCGGTGGCGATGGTGATTTTTATCGCCAGTATCATGGTGCCATCGTTAAAAATGTTAGCGATTGCCTGGCTGTGTTGGGATGCAAAAGGTAAAGGTAATAGCGATACTGAACGGATGCATTTCAT
Organism: Yersinia sp. 2542 StPb PI; assembly: GCF_048593855.1. Classification (NCBI taxonomy): domain Bacteria; kingdom Pseudomonadati; phylum Pseudomonadota; class Gammaproteobacteria; order Enterobacterales; family Yersiniaceae; genus Yersinia; species Yersinia sp. 2542 StPb PI. The sequence goes on along the minus strand of NZ_JAZGQA010000039.1, from coordinate 862 downwards.
CTATGAAATCGTGGAGTTTGTTGGCCGTTGGTCAATGATCGATGTCTTTGTTATTGCTGTGCTCTCTTCATTAGTCCGTATTGGGCAACTGATGAGTATTTATCCAGCGATTGGTGCACTGTTATTTGCCATGGTAGTGGTTCTGACAATGTTTGCTGCATTAACCTTTGATCCCCGTTTAACCTGGGATCGAATCAGTGAATCAACCCAAAAGGAGCCGCAAGGTGACGGACAATAATCCCAGCCAGAATGTGGCGGAAATTGAAAAAATCAAGCGATGGTCGCCGGTGTGGATCATCCCGATTGTCACTGTGCTGATTGGCGCATGGATTTTGTTTTATCATTTCAGCCACCAGGGGCCACAGGTGGTATTGACCACACTGAATGCCGAAGGTATTGAAGCAGGTAAAACAAAAATAAAAAGTCGTAGTGTGGATGTCGGTATCGTAGAGCAGGTCACGCTGAGTGAGGATCTGAACCATGTTATCGTGCAGGCACGGCTCAGCTCAGGCATGAATACCCTGTTACATAGCGATACCGTCTTCTGGGTGGTGAAGCCGCAGATTGGCCGTGAGGGTGTATCTGGTCTGGGAACACTACTTTCCGGTGCTTACATTGAGCTGCAACCGGGTAGCAAAGGTAAATCATTAAGTGAATTCACCTTATTGGATTCCCCACCGCTGGCCTCACCTGATGCTAAAGGGGTGCGTATCATTCTGGACAGCGAACAGGCTGGGCAGTTGAATGCTGGCGACCCGGTATTGTTCCGTGGCTACCGGGTCGGCTCGGTAGAAACCAGCACCTTCGATGCTAAGTCACGCTTAATGCGTTATCAGTTATTTATTGGTGCGCCTTATGACAG
>NZ_JAZGQA010000399.1:0-1276 GCF_048593855.1 Yersinia sp. 2542 StPb PI | reverse complement strand
AAAAAGTCTATCACCTAATGAAATTGCTGTTATGCAAGGGATTAGCCAGGGTTTGACGATTAATGATATAGCCAATAACATCAATGTTAGTCGAAAGACAATTAGTGCATATAAAAGAAAATTGCATGAAAAGTTCAATGCGAAGTCTATTATTCAGTTGTCGATTATTGCTAAGCGTCATGGGCTCCGACAATGACAAGCTCTACTTCACTCAGTAAAAATCATCCTCATCATCCCCCCTAAAATCCCTCCTGCAGTTAACGGTGAATCTGTATCCTGACTTTCACCTATTGCCCATGTTGTTTAATGATTTTTTTGGGTTGTGAATTTAGAACCAGGTAATCAAATCCACCTCATAAGCATAACTATTTCTTGTTACATCATAAAGTTATGCAGCTGTAACGGATAGATCTATACGAGCTGCCCTCCAAATGTTGGGAAAACTGACACTTGGAGGGGGGGTATTATTTACTAATCAAGTTATCCCTATCATTTGACTGATTACGTTCTGTTTTTTTATTAAATATGGAAAGTATTCTATTAGCAACCATATACAATATAGTGAATATAACCACGGTACCTATTATTCTTAAAATAAGAACTGTCAGTCGGTAAGTGTCATTGAATGACTTACTCGCCATATTAATATATCCATTGGTTTGATTGTTTAAAGAGTACTTTTCAGCATTCTCATGAAAATATTGTGCAAACGTTCCTGATCTTTGTTTTGTTACATGAAATGGCACTGCTTTTGAGCCAATGGGTAAACGAATCTTATCTCCATTGCTGGTACTGAGCAATGTATCATCAATAAGAACAATAACGTTGTTTCCATCGGGTAACTTTGCAATATAGAATCTGGCGTAGTCTAGTTCATTAATAAGTGTTTTTATTTTACTTTGTGTCCAATAAGGAATGAATTTGGTCTTTTTTTTCCGCCCAGACCCTGAAGTAATAAATCCACCACGTTGAATATCAACAATACCATATAATTCGGTTGGTTCGAGAGACTCGGTTTCTATAGTGAAGTAACTACCCACTCTGATATCTGCTAACGTTTTAATGGTTGGAATAGTATCTCCGGCTTTTTTCCCCTCATACTGTTCACCTGATTTTGCATTTCTAATGTTGCCTTCAGACACTTCACTTTCAAAAAGATAAAAAAACCGTTGGTAAGGCGTGATGGCAGAAATGTAAACGGCAATAAAGAAAAGGACGATAAATCCTGTATATTTTAAAACTTTCATTTTTCAAAACACTCCATTTGTATTAACAT
>NZ_JAZGQA010000398.1:0-1280 GCF_048593855.1 Yersinia sp. 2542 StPb PI | reverse complement strand
GATGAAATTAGTGGTAGGTGTTTTATCAATAAAATAAAATTGAAAGGCAAAGGTAATTCCATGAATTTTTTTAAAAAATCACTCATTGTGTGAGATAATTTAAGGTTAGAGAGGGTTTCTTTCTTTACATGCAGGGAAGTTAGAGGTCAGTTGTTTTTATACAAAATAGGTCATCAGTTATGATTCGATAGTCACAAAATTCTACGGACCATCTTGAGTGCCAGTAATTGGTGGGTGTCAGTATTTTCAGGTAGTAACAATGGAGAGATTTAATAGTCTGGTTTTTCAATAAATGGTGGAATTTAAGTCTGTTGGTATGAAATAAAAATTCTGAGTGTTCCAGTGCCATAAAATTAGATTTTAAGCAGCACGTTGCATTCCTCTCAATAGATTAAAGCAATTGCTATCATCTGAGAATACATGAGTGTGACGAAAGCAATGGTATAAAAATAATCAGTGGTTTCTTTACCTCCTTATGTCGCCTGTTTTGTTACATTAATCTCTAGCTGAGCATCAGATTACATGCTAAAAAATGCCTCCTTACTTGCAAAAATAGACCGACTAGACAGAGTTTATATCAAGATATTGACACGAGAGTATCTACGCAAGAAACTACGTTAATGTCTACGTAGAGTGAATGGTGATTTTGATGGTAAAAATTATACCTTGCATGTATGAGAAGCGGCTTTCATTAATGGTTTTATATCTGGTTGGAAAGAGCGCCCACTTATCAGAGAATGATTTGGATATATTAATTAGTAAAGTTATGAATGGCGATTCAGTCGAGGGGAACTTACTTAATTTAGTCAATGATAAAGGAGGTTTGACAAACAATTTTCTTGAGAAACAACTGGTTTTTTTTAAAATCCAGGCAAAAGATACATTGATACCTGAAGATGAGCTTGCGTGGTTTAACAACCCTAGAGCGTTATCTTATGTTTTCGATATGCTTCATTTTGAATATCGGATGCTTTATAACAAAGAGGTTAATTTCTTTGACGTTGTGTTGCCGGTTGGCGTTTTTAAGGAAAATGAAGATCGGATTATTCACGAAGCTGCTTTAAGGTTAATTGATAGGCTATGTGCAGCATCAAATAAACAACATATTCAATTATTACTTAATGAGCGAAAGCAAGTATGGGAAAGAATTCAAAGCAAATTCAAAAATCCATTTTGGTTTCCATCTGACAGATATAGCTCGCATTATGATTCTGATTATCGATGGCTGTTATCATATTTTGAAAAAATTAAAATCACGGAAAAAAGTGTTGATATTTATA
>NZ_JAZGQA010000397.1:0-1289 GCF_048593855.1 Yersinia sp. 2542 StPb PI | reverse complement strand
TGTTCAGTTGGCTATAGCGTTGGTCGAAAATAACTTCACTGTAATTTAGCGACATATTTTGCACAAGAATGTCCGCTGTTCGCTCATAGCGGCCGATCAGTTACCTCAGAATACTCATCAAGCAGCACGTTCATGTACTGGAAAATTCCTTGTTCACTCGACGGGTGAGGAAGCTATCAGTTGGTGATGAACGGAATTAGTGGAATGTTCAATTGAGGACGATCTGCCGGCCGTTAAGCCCGCTGAGTGGTATACCGTAACGGCTAATAAATCGCTACTGGTGCAGGGCCGGGATCTTGATAGTATTCAGGGGACCAACTGGATCGGGAGGTGACGTTCCGACCTGCAATGTCATTCCACGTTATTTTACCTAATATTTTATATATTTTGGCTGTAAAGGCATCACGGACATCATTAACTAATCGGGCCTCCCATAAATACAATTCCTCTTATACCTTTAGCATCACATATTCTTGCAGAAGAATATTTTTCTTCACCTTGCACACTCAAAAAACAATCAACAATATTTTTTTAGATTCATATTTCATTGATAGAAAATCAACATTATTAATTGAGGACACCGTGTCCATTCCACGTATCCTTAGATCATTGAATCATCAAGCTTTTAACAGACGTCTCAGATGTCCGTCAACGGCTCAGAAGTGTCTGAATTATCCGTGGCGATTCAGTTCAATGTGTTTAAACGAATATATAGTAAATTAATTACACAAGAAAAATAGTATAAAATGGCAGTACATAATCGTGATCTTAACCTCCATGGATAATAAAACCACTAAAGATTAAATTTTCCCTGCCGATAAGTTATCGGTTTCTATCTTACATCATCTAAGGAAAGCCACATGAAACTGAGTTCACTAAAACAAAAACTCAAACTCTTACTGATCGGCACAGCTTTAATGAGTTCAGGATGCGTGACCCAAAACCCTTATAATTCCTCAGATCCGGTTGATCTGGCATTAAAAATTTGTGGACTAGGATATTCTTCCGATGCCGCAACTCTTTATAGAGGTGCTTATCAGATAACTAATAAACAAGCATCTGCCGAATTTGAAACAAAGTTTGGTCAAAACCTTGAAACACAAATGAGTAATATGTTTAAAAACATCAAGCCAGCTGATGAAGGTTCCATGAAAGTTGTAAGTGATCAGATTAAAGAAACACGAGAGTGTGTATTAGAACAGATCAACAGTTATAGAGAACCATCTCGTAGCGATTTAGTATCACAGTGCATTGCAGATTTAAAAAGACGTGTTGGTGCCACAGATAAT
>NZ_JAZGQA010000396.1:0-1296 GCF_048593855.1 Yersinia sp. 2542 StPb PI | reverse complement strand
ATTTGATCCATCGTAGGTGTTTTGATGTTTAATTTTTTAATCTGCTCCATGCAGTCTTTAGCCATTTGTCCATGACTGACAAAACCTTTTGTATTAATGTACTCAGAAAGATTTACGATGCTCATATTCTCAACCACAGACAAGACTAAGAATAACCCTGACTTCTTTCGGTCTTCGGTAAGAAAAGCCAATCCTTGTTCAATAGCCTTTGACGGGGAGTCGATATTGACTGGCAGACCCTCGATAAAAATTTCACCACTGTCCGCAGGGTACATACCAAATAAGCTTTCCATAACCTCACTACGACCTGCGCCAACCAAACCAGCAACACCTAATATCTCGCCTCGTTTTACGGAAAATGAGATATTGCGAAATAGCCCATCTCGCCGTAACTCATTAACTCGTAAAACTTCTTCACCAATATTATTATTAAATTTTGGGAACATATGAGTAAGTTCGCGACCAACCATCATGGTGATTAATGACTGTTTTGTCAGGTTTTCCGTTTTATCTGTGGCAACAAACATACCATCGCGGAAAACACTGACCTCATCAGTAATTTCGAATATTTCATCCATTTTATGGCTGATATAGATAATGCCTTTTCCTTGCTCTTTTAACTCAGTAATAATCGCAAACAGATGAAAAACCTCACCTTCGGTCAGCGCTGATGTCGGTTCATCCATTATTAAAACATCTGCATCATAAGAAACAGCCTTAGCAATCTCTACCATTTGTTGGCTGGCAATATTCAATTCACCAACCAGCATATCTGGTTTCAATTTTATATTTAAATGCTTTAATAAATCCTCGGTTTTACTGTTGAGCAAATCGTGGTTAACAAAACCATAATGAACGGGCTCTCGCCCCAACCAAATATTTTCTGCCACCGTCATATGCGGGACTAAATTTAGCTCTTGATGAATCATTGCGATACCAGCATGGAGTGCATCTAATGTATCACTGAAGTTAACCGTTTCGCCCTTTACTTTTATTAAACCTTCATCAGGATGATATATTCCTATCAAACATTTCATCAGGGTCGATTTTCCTGCACCATTCTCGCCCATTAATGCATGGACACTTCCTGCTTTTATTTTAATGCCCACTTTATTCAATGCCTTGACACCAGGGAATTGCTTACTGATGCCTTCAGCCTCGAGAATGTAAGGATACATATCATCATCTCCTTGGTCATCATAATACGCTCAGTGGGTAAGTGCCGTATTTATCAAAAAAGTGATAACAATAAATACGGCACGACCTATCCATTAAAATATATTTAATGAATATTTG
>NZ_JAZGQA010000395.1:0-1307 GCF_048593855.1 Yersinia sp. 2542 StPb PI | reverse complement strand
CTGCCCAGCGTACCGGCCCCGTTCAGGGTTGCCGACGCGCCCGACGCAATCAGGGTCTGGCCGCTTAAGCCGCTGTTGGCACCACTGACCGCCAAATCACCGCCGTTGATGTTCAGAGTACCCGCACCGGTTAAACCGCCAGTCGCCGTTGATACTCCGCCCGAGCTGAGGTTCAGCATACCGCCAGTGATATCAAGGATACTGCTGTTGGACAGCACGCCGCTGTTCAGCACCCCGCCACTGCCCAACGTTACCGTACCAGCATTGGTCAGTGTGCCCACGGTTTGAGTGTGACCGTTGATGTTGGCGCTGGCACCGCTGGCGATATCCAGTAATGACGTCTGACCAAAGGCACCGTTAGCCCCCAGGATCAGCTCACCGGCATTGACCGTGGTCGTGCCCTGATAGCTGTTACTGCCGTTGGCCAGCGTCAGCGCCCCATTGGTGGCATCCACCTGCAAACCGCCCACCCCTGATACCAGTGCATTCAGCTCTTTATTCGAGGTCGCGCTGCTGTCTGTTGCCAGCAACAAGGCATCGGCACCGTCTGTTAACAGTTCCAGCGCGCTCAGGCTGTAATTGACATACAAACCATTACCACCGCTGCCGTCGCTGCTGGTCAGACCGTAATTATGGGTGGCATTAGCCACCGTCGTCCCGCCCTGCAAGATGGCAGAGACCACGCCTTGCGCGGTGTCGGTGACCGTCGTGCCGTTGATCATCAGATTAAGACCGCTGGCCGCCCCACTCACCGTACCGGCATTAATCAGCTCCAGCATAATATCGCCCCGATCCTGATCGAGGATCGACAGATTCGGTGCCAGCACCGGATTCTGGTTAGTCCAACTGTCAGTGCCCGTCACGCTGATGGTGCCGCTGTTCAGCGCCAGATCAGTGACCGTCACCACACCGCTGGCCTGTGACTGCGGCGCTGCCCCGTCAAAAATCAGGGTGCCGCCACTCAGATCCAAGCCGTGCAATGTGCGATCATCCGTACCGACGGTAGTCACGTTATTGGCTGAGAGTTGCAGTGTGGCATTTGCCAGCGCGGCAGTGTTGCCCGCGTTTAACGCGAAAGTCGAGTTCGTCAGGTTCACGGTGCCACTGAATGCGCCGCCCACTGAAGAGCCGAAATCAAATGCCGTGCTGGCATCATTCTTCGCCACATTCAGTGTACCAGTGCCGGTCAGTGCATGGTCAAACAGCGCAATATCAGCCAGATTCAAGGTGGCATCCGTGATATCCACCGTGACGGCATTGTCCACACTGTTGGTGTTATTCAGGGTCGCATCGCTGCCGCCGGTAAC
>NZ_JAZGQA010000394.1:0-1337 GCF_048593855.1 Yersinia sp. 2542 StPb PI | reverse complement strand
CATGGCAAATAATTTATAAAATAAAGCTTTCTACTTAATCAGAATGGCTATCTACTGATGATATGCACTGTTTTCGTGCATTAATTTTGACACTCACCATCGCCACTAAGCAATACTCCTAATTGCTATGTAGCATATCGATTATGCTTTTAATATCTGCTAGCATCCCTGCCAGCGCTATCACATAACTTAATTGATCGGAGAAAGCGCTCAATCCAGCAATGTCGAGCGTCATACGCTATTTTATTAGTTACTCAACCGCGATGAGTATTAATAACACTTTGAATAAGGCAATTTTGGAATTGAAGATAACGTTGATAATAGCCGGTATTGTTGTGATCATCGCGGTAATAGTCTGGCTCATTCTTCGCTCGGCAGCTAAAGACGTTGAGGATGATTATTAAATGATGATCCTCTGATTTAACCTCCCCCAGCTTGAAGCACTAAAGAGAAGGTTGAAATCCTTCTATGCTCCCAAACAGCCATTAAGAAACCAACGTTAAAATAAGTATTCTGCATATATTACTTGCTTCCCCATACCTTGTGTGAGCCTCGTTATATAAATAAGTGGGTTAGCGAGCAAACTTGTCGTTATGTGATGCATGTCATTTCAAATCAATTGTAACTGATCACTTTTTGATCAATCATTTTAGTGCCAAATCCACAGCGCTTTCATGTCTGTCAACCTGTAAGCAAGCTATGAGACCCTGTAAAAGGTTATGGATTCGGTCTTGCTTCCGCCACGAAACATCATGTCAACAAGCAATCAGATGCTAGTGGCGGCCTTTTGTATTGGAAACCGGACAATCACCTCCTCTACCTTCTTCCACCGAGCAATCATCACATGTCAGGTAAATTACCGTGCCACTGGCCTTGATGTAACACTCTTCATTTTACCAATGCTCCACTAATCCCTTCAGTCCCCTCTTTATAAGGAAACATTAAATACTCCGTCTCACCATCGCCCAGTTTCTCTAATTTAGTGTTAAAGACCGCTTCATAGAATTTTTGTGCCCAAGACATGCCTGCAACACAAATCTCAAACTAGCCGCCGATATTTGCTTTGATCATATTCTCCAGTAGGTTTTTTCAGATAACGTCCTAACACTCATTCTTATAAGTGGTGTTTTTTTATGCAGCATTATCAATCAAGTTATCTGAAACTACTTCATTGACGAAATCTCAGAATATCGAGGGGTTATTTTTATCCATTATCAAGCTCTAGAAATGACAAAGCCCCAGCGATTAGCTGAGGCTTTAAATTTGGTGCTGTGATAGCTGACCCTGTAACCGTACCAATGATAATGCAATCCTTGCACCAAGGTAACTATCACAGC
>NZ_JAZGQA010000393.1:0-1361 GCF_048593855.1 Yersinia sp. 2542 StPb PI | reverse complement strand
ACTCGATTTGATAATACTGTTTACTTAATAAAGAAATTTCTTTCCCTCCGTTATTTAGTGAGTATTTATCTTTAGGTACAGTACATTTCTCTAATATATTTTTAAGTGCACGTTCTAATTTATTTAGCTCTTTCCAAGCATACTTGTGTGACGTTAATCCGCTGCTAAATCTATCCCCCTGATAGGTTTCCGATGGAAGATAATCCATTGGTAATAACTCCATGACTTTACCTTTAAAACCTTTACTCCCCTCACTCAGCATCTGCTCAACCTGTCCTCGCAGTAGCCCTAACAATCCTTTACGTGCTGAAACTGAGGCTTTAGTATTTTCTAACCTTAGCTTTGCATTCTCCACACGATCATTAAGATTAGACATTAACTCTCGAATATTACCATTATAACTGGACAGGCTACTGACTCCCCGCTGAGCATTATTTAGTTCAATATTGAGCTGTGAGATTTCATGCTCTACAGCTTTCACTTTTATTTCTTCTTGCTTACAAATTTGTTGCCCACGTTCAATTAGTGTATTAATTTCACAAGGTGTACAGTTTGAACGAGGGGTTGCATAACCCGTTAATAACTCGAACTGTTCCAACAAGGTAGCCATTTTCTTTAATCGATATATTTCGATTACCCGGATTGCATAGCCAGCATCACCCTGCTCAGGGGTAAATGGTATTGGCTGATATGTAGCAATAGTATTAATATCTTCATCGTATTTAGTTAGTGGCAGTTCTTTTAGCATCTCATTTCTCTTTTTGAAATATTTCCATCAATCCAATTAATTACTTCCCCCTCTACCCATGCAACGGATCGTTCTCCGATAGGGATATTGTTAGGGAAGTTCCCTTCTTTCATTTTGAAATAAATAGTAGAACGTTTTAACCCGGTAATAGACATTACATCGGGTAATCGTATTAACCTTTTTGCCATATTATTTATGGCAATAGAATCCCGCTCCATAAAGTTATCCTTTAATAGACTTGTATAAATGTGTGAAGACGCTATTAGACTTACATTTCCTCTAACCGATGTAAATATAGGGTTAGAGAACCATGCCAAATCACGCATTATTTTATGGTCATTTTTTGTACTACCAAGAACGAATATTGGTGAATATGGGTGAGCAGCCTCATTCGTAAAGAAACGTAAATAACTATAATCTGAGAGCGATACAGCTAAATCCCCTCGGATGCCTATAGACTTACACGCAATATGTTTTCTGTAAAGTTCATGACTTGGCACTCCCAAAAAAACCATTTCTTGTATTTTTACTTTTTAATAACAATACCCAATGTTTTTTATCATTGAGTTGGTATTACTTAGTATCAGTTAGTATTTATTCGTATCGAGTTAAT
>NZ_JAZGQA010000392.1:0-1364 GCF_048593855.1 Yersinia sp. 2542 StPb PI | reverse complement strand
GTGGATATAATGAGCACTTCGCTTTTGATCCGATTATAACCGACCAGAACAAAGTTACTCTTCACCGTGGTGCACTTCTAGAGCACGAAGAAATTGTCCCAGTTTATACGATTCCTGATTACTTAAACTTCATAGAACTTGCTGTATCATTTGAGTAGCTATTGCAGAAATTGATAGTTTAATTTGTTCAAATCAAACATTGACCACTGTTCATTCATACAGTTAAATATCTCCTTGTCTTCCAAGGGGGTTACCAATGTCAGTACGCAAACAACCAACAGGCCAATGGCTTTGTGAATGTTACCCGGCAGGCTGTACAGGTCGCCGAGTAAGAAAAATGTTTGCGACCAAAGGTGAAGCCCTAGCCTTTGAACGTTACACCATGGATCAGGTAAGTAATAAGCCTTGGTTAGGAGACGCACCAGACCGCCGCACGTTAAGCGAGGTTACCGAACTTTGGTATAACCTGCATGGCCGTTCTCTGGAAGCGGGTGAAAAGGTTTATAAGAAACTGATAGTTGCCGCACTGGGTGATCCTCCGGCCCACAGCTTGAGTGGCAAAGATTTTGCTCACTATCGCTCTAAGCGTTTGTCTGGCGAGATTTACTTCTCTGAGAAATGGAAGAAAGGCGCAAAGCCGGTCACCGTGAATCTGGAACAAAGTTTTTTGAGCGGTATGTTTAGCGAGTTGGCCAGATTAGGGGAATGGAATTTACCGAACCCATTAGACAATCTGCGCAAGTACGCCGTGGCAGAAAAAGAGATGGCGTGGCTCACTCATGAGCAGATTAAAACATTATTGGCCGCATGTAGTCTTGGTCGGGCAGATTTGCCAATGGTAGTAAAAGTTTGTCTTAGCACCGGGGCGCGATGGAATGAAGCGGAGAAACTCACCCGCTCGCAAGTCAGCCCGCACAAAATTACCTTTGTCAGAACAAAAGGTAAAAAGAACCGCAGTGTACCAATCAGCAAAGAACTTCATGACGAGTTAATCGCGTTAGAGGGAGACCGGTTTTTCAGTGAGTGTTATTTCCGCTTTATGGCCGCAATCAATACCACAGATATTAAGTTACCCGCTGGCCAGCTCACACATGTTTTGCGCCATACGTTTGCCGCTCACTTTATGATGTCCGGGGGCAACATTCTGGTATTGCAGCGCATCCTTGGTCACAGTGATATTCAAATGACAATGCGCTATGCTCACTTTGCGCCAGAACACTTAGAAACCGCAGTGCAGTTCAACCCGCTAACCACCATGAAAGTTGGCGACAAAATGGCGGCGGAGGTTACCCTTCCCTAGTATTTACTACCCCTCAATAACCAATCAACTCATTGTATTTATTTTATATTGTTGTTTTATATAG
>NZ_JAZGQA010000391.1:0-1380 GCF_048593855.1 Yersinia sp. 2542 StPb PI | reverse complement strand
AAACATAATAAACAACACCACAACAAAATTAATAAACCGCTTGTTAATAATAATTATCAAATGCAAAAATACATACAAATAGCCTTTAAAGAAGATTGAGAATTAGAATAGAGACAAAGCATGACATTCTTAATAATCTTAAATTACTGAAAGAACACATAACGTCTTATATAGGATAGGTAACCATCAGTATGGAGACAAATGAGATTATGTTTAAATTAGAAGGAACGGTGCTATTTTCCCCTACGCAACGTTGCTTAAATGGTCCTGACGGCTCGGTGGTAATATTAACTGAAAATAATCTTAGGTTTTTACAACTGCTACTTAGTGGTGTAACAGAAAAAGAGCAGATTATTAATCAGGTATGGAAAGAACAACGCGGAGCTGTAAGTGAAAGTAGCTACTACGGGCAGCTCTATATGTTGCGAAAAGCATTTCTTCAGGTCGGGCTGAAAGAATCACTTATTCATACCATCCCACGTAAAGGTGTCCGCTATACCGGTTCTGTTAGTCAGATTGTCATCAATGATGAAGCTGAACAACAAATGCACCCAGACCCCCTTATCACTGCTGCATCTAATAAGGAGCAGCTTGCGCCAGTAACTCAACCATTCAAGCCAGGGGCTGGCGTAATATCCCCTGTCGCGACACAACAAAGTTTTTTACACAGTTACCGTTGGAAGAAACTTATTTCTCTGTTGGCCTTTTTCTCTTTCTGCTGGCTCTCATTTCTCACAACGCTAATTATTATCATCTTGTTTAATGGGGATAAACCGCACTCCGGATAGTAATAATAAGATGAGGGTAATTTTAAAAGATTAAATGATGGTAATAAAAAGGCCAACGTTCAAAAAAAACAGTTAAATAGTTGTCACTACCAGCGAGACTGATTATATCGAGTCGGTTCGGATCGAGTCGGATCGGATAGTAGCTAAATAACGAGAAGTAGACTCTTTACATCTCAAATCTTAAAAATAGGGAAGACTCCCTTATCATTTAAAAGGAAAACTAACATGATGGATTTAATCACTAAAGGTTACGTTGTTACTCAACTTAAAACTCAAGAGTTTTTGAAAGACAATCGTGGTTCTATTATTGAGTACGTTATGGTGATTGCATTGGCAGGCGTATTTATTACGTTGGCAAGGCCAACCCTAATCACCTTAGTACAAGGGGCCATTGATAGTGCCAGAACAGCAATAGCGCCAACAGCGGGCTAAGTATCGCAGCGTAATATTAATATTTATCAGGCTTTTCACATGGCAACTTACCGTTGCCATGTTTTTATTGTAGGAAAAATGATGGATGTAATAAAATTATCCTTAATAATACTGCTAGCATTACAGCTACTGCTCGTTTGTTATAGCGATATATGCAACC
>NZ_JAZGQA010000390.1:0-1386 GCF_048593855.1 Yersinia sp. 2542 StPb PI | reverse complement strand
TCTTATGCCACAAAATTAAAGAGGCCAGTCCATTGTGAACTGGCCTCTTTGCATATCATCTGTATACCGAGTAATTACATAAAGGTCGTTACCAGTAGGTAACCGGTGATACACGAGCTAATAACACCGATAAGGCCTGGGATGATAAAACTATGGTTAATGATAAATTTACCAATCTTGGTGGTACCTGAACGGTCAAAACCGATGCAAGCAAGGTCGCTTGGATAAGTTGGCAGAACAAAGTAGCCATAAGCTGCTGGGAAGAAGGCAATCAACATTTTAGGATCAACACCAAGTTGCAGGCCCATTGGTGCGATGGCGGCTAATGCTGCCGCTTGGCTGTTTACCAGTTTGGAAACCAAGAACAGAACAATGGCATAAGTCCAAGGCTTACTTTTCACGACATCTTCCAATACCAGTTTCAAATCACCCATATGGGCTTGGAAGAAGGTATCACTCATCCAGGCAACACCGAATACCGAGAAGATAGCAACCATGCCAGCTTTAAATACGGCACCGTTAGAGATATCACTGGGTTTAACTTTACAGCCCATCAATATAACCGCACCAGCTATCAGCATCATCATCTGAATAACCAGGTTCATCGACAGTGACTGCAATTTGTCCTTAACTTCAAAGGCTGGTCGCAGATCAGCAAAAGCGCCCAGTAATACTACTATTGCGATCGCTGCGAAGAATATCCAGGTAGACCAGTAGGCTTGTTTCGGGAAAACCTGATTCAATAATGTATCTGTTGAACCATAGATAAAGGAGCGTTGCTCTGGATCTTTAATTCTCTCTTGAAAATCAGGGTCTTTATCCAGGTCTTTACCACGGCGCAGGCTCCACAAGGCTGCCATTAGTACCCCAACTAAAGAGGCTGGGACTGATACGGCCAGAATCTCCAGAATGCTGTAAGCATGGCCGATACCGTGGTTGGCACCAATAATTGATACTAATGATACGACAGCTACCGATACGGGTGAGGCGGTAATAGCCATTTGTGAAGCAACGGATGCAACAGCCATTGGTCGTTCCGGGCGAATACCTTTCTTAATGGCAATATCAGAAATAATCGGGAACATGGTATAAACAACGTGCCCGGTGCCACATAAAAAGGTTAATGACCAGGTTGTAAATGGAGCTAGTAGCGTAATATGCTGAGGGTGCCGGCGTAATAAGCGCTCGGCAAATTGCATCATTACATTTAATCCACCGGCAGTTTGTAATACAGATGCACAACCAATAACAGCTAATATGGTGAGCATGACATCTACTGGTGGTTTCCCTGGTTCAAGCCCAAAGATAAAGGTTAGAATAAATAAGCCGATACCACTTATTAACCCCAGCCCCATACCTCCGTAGCGTGTCCCCAGTAGTAGACAT
>NZ_JAZGQA010000038.1:0-29050 GCF_048593855.1 Yersinia sp. 2542 StPb PI | reverse complement strand
GTATAAGATGGGTTAAAAGTACCAATAAATATATATTTTTCATTGTGATAACCCCATTTATTACCTTAAAGATATATCTTAAGCCTATATTTGACCTGAGTATTCTTTCTCGCTAAGTTGGAGGTCCGCTGGAAGCTTTCTAGACGGGCAAACGTCTAGTCATAATTATGCAGTAATTTAAGACTCCCTCTTAAAACAAGTCTTATACCACTTGTGAGAACCGTCACAAGAGGCCATTGGCGGAGGGCGGAAAAGCAGATTTGTCGCGAAATACGCGGCTCTCAGCCCACCCTGCCTGATGTAACCATGTCCTTCTGGAGTCGGTTTGTGAGAGTCTCGCAGAGCCTGGGGAGGTTCACTGATATGTTGTACGATAAATCCCTTGAGAGGGACAACTGTGGTTTCGGCCTAATCGCCCACATAGAAGGCGAACCTAGCCATAAGGTAGTGCGTACCGCTATACACGCACTGGCCCGCATGCAACACCGTGGCGCGATACTTGCTGATGGCAAGACCGGCGACGGTTGTGGCTTGTTGTTACAAAAACCGGATCGTTTTTTCCGGATGGTCGCTGAAGAACGCGGATGGCGTTTGGCCAAAAACTATGCCGTAGGCATGATGTTTCTCAGTCAGGACGAAGAACTCGCCAAGGCAAGCCGCCGCATTGTAGAAGAAGAATTGCAAAACGAAACGCTGTCGATTATCGGCTGGCGTGAAGTGCCGACCAACCCGGATGTTCTCGGTGAAATTGCCCTCTCCTCCCTGCCTCGGATTGAACAAATTTTTGTGAACGCCCCTGCTGGCTGGCGTCCACGTGATATGGAACGCCGCCTGTTTGTGGCGCGTCGCCGTATCGAAAAGCGTATTTCAGAAGATAAAGATTTCTACGTATGTAGTTTCTCTAATCTGGTGACGATCTATAAAGGCTTATGTATGCCTGCGGATCTGCCGCGCTTCTATCTTGATTTGGCTGATTTGCGCATGGAGTCGGCAATCTGCCTATTCCACCAGCGCTTCTCAACCAATACCGTGCCACGCTGGCCACTGGCTCAGCCGTTCCGTTATCTGGCCCACAACGGCGAAATCAATACCATCGCCGGTAACCGCCAATGGGCGCGCGCACGTGCTTATAAATTCAAAACGCCATTAATCCCGGATTTGCAGGATGCGGCTCCTTTCGTCAATGAGACCGGCTCTGACTCCAGTTCACTGGATAACATGTTGGAACTGTTCCTCAGTGGCGGTATGGACTTGATTCGTGCCATGCGTCTGCTAGTGCCACCGGCCTGGCAGAACAACCCAGATATGGATACCGACCTGCGCGCCTTCTTTGACTTCAACTCCATGCATATGGAGCCGTGGGATGGCCCGGCCGGGATTGTGATGTCAGATGGCCGTTATGCCGCTTGTAACCTTGACCGTAATGGCTTGCGCCCTGCGCGCTACGTTATCACCAAAGATAAGCTGATCACCTGTGCTTCTGAAGTGGGCATCTGGGATTATCAGCCCGATGAAGTGATTGAAAAAGGTCGCGTCGGCCCTGGTGAACTGATGGTGATCGATACCCGCAGCGGTAAGATCCTCCATTCAGCCGAAACGGATAACGATCTGAAAAGCCGCCACCCGTATAAAGAGTGGATGGAGAAGAACGTTAAGCGTCTGGTGCCGTTCGAAGATCTGCCAGAAGATCAGGTGGGCAGCCGTCAGTTAGATGATTCGACACTGGAAACCTACCAGAAGCAATTTGGTTACAGCAGTGAAGAGCTGGACCAAGTCATCCGTGTGCTGGGTGAAATTGGTCAGGAAGCCACCGGCTCAATGGGTGATGACACCCCATTTGCGGTACTATCCAGCGGCCCACGTATTATTTACGATTACTTCCGCCAGCAATTTGCGCAGGTCACCAACCCGCCCATCGATCCGCTGCGTGAAGCACACGTTATGTCACTGGCGACCAGTATCGGTCGTGAAATGAACGTGTTCTGCGAAGCAGAAGGTCAGGCGCACCGACTGAGCTTTAAATCGCCGATCCTGTTGTTCTCTGATTTCCAACAGTTAACCACGTTGGAAGGGGAGCATTATCGTGCTGATCGTGTGGATTTGACCTTTGATCCTGCCGAAACTGACCTGGAACAAGCGGTTCTGAGATTATGTGAAGAAGCGGAGCGCAAAGTCCGTGACGGTGCCGTAATGCTGGTACTGTCTGATCGTGCCATCGCCCCTAACCGCCTGCCGGTACCCGCACCAATGGCTGTCGGCGCTATCCAGACCCGCCTGGTTGAGAAAAATCTACGCTGCGACGCCAACATTATTGTTGAAACTGCCAGTGCCCGCGACCCGCATCACTTCGCCGTGCTGCTCGGTTTTGGTGCGACTGCGATTTACCCTTATTTAGCTTATGAATCATTGGCTAAATTGGTTGATAGCCAAGCGATTGATAAGAAGTATCGCGATGTGATGCTTAACTATCGTAATGGGATCAACAAGGGCCTATACAAAATCATGTCCAAAATGGGCATTTCAACTGTGGCCTCTTACCGCTGTGCCAAGCTGTTTGAAGCGGTTGGCCTGCATCGTGATTTGTCTAATCTCTGTTTCCAGGGCGTGGTCAGTCGTATCGGTGGAGCCAGCTTCAGTGATTTCCAACAAGATCTGCAAAATCTGTCTAAACGTGCCTGGCTGAAACGCAAGCCGTTGGATCAGGGCGGTTTATTGAAGTTTGTTCACAACGGCGAATACCATGCGTATAACCCGGATGTGGTCAGCACCTTACAAAAAGCGGTTCACAGTGGTGAATACAGCGATTATCAGGTTTATGCCAAGCTGGTTAATGAGCGCCCGATTGCCACACTGCGTGATCTGTTAGCCATTAAACCGCAAGGCACCCCGATCCCGGTGGATCAAGTGGAACCGGCTGAATCACTGTTTACTCGCTTTGATACGGCGGCAATGTCTATCGGCGCACTTAGCCCGGAGGCCCATGAATCATTGGCTATCGCCATGAACAGTCTGGGTGGCTTCTCTAACTCCGGTGAAGGTGGCGAAGATCCGGCCCGTTACGGTACGAATAAAGTTTCTCGTATCAAGCAGGTGGCCTCTGGTCGTTTCGGTGTGACACCGGCGTATCTGGTAAACGCCGATGTTATCCAGATCAAAGTAGCACAAGGTGCAAAACCAGGTGAAGGCGGCCAGTTACCCGGTGATAAAGTCACACCTTATATCGCCAAACTGCGCTATTCCGTACCGGGAGTGACATTGATCTCCCCACCACCGCACCATGATATTTACTCAATCGAAGACCTGGCACAGCTCATTTTCGACTTGAAACAGGTCAATCCGAAAGCGTTGATTTCGGTGAAACTGGTATCTGAGCCGGGCGTGGGTACCATTGCTACCGGCGTAGCGAAAGCTTATGCCGACCTGATTACCATTGCTGGGTACGACGGTGGTACCGGTGCCAGCCCGCTCTCTTCAGTGAAATATGCCGGTTGCCCGTGGGAGCTAGGATTAGTTGAAACGCAACAAGCGCTGGTTGCTAACGGCCTGCGCCATAAAATCCGTCTACAAGTGGATGGTGGCTTGAAAACCGGCGTCGATATTGTTAAAGCCGCGATTCTGGGTGCAGAAAGCTTCGGCTTCGGTACCGGGCCTATGGTGGCACTCGGTTGTAAATACTTACGTATTTGCCACCTGAATAACTGCGCCACCGGTGTAGCAACTCAGGATGAAAAACTGCGTCGTGACCATTATCACGGCTTGCCTGAACGGGTGGTTAATTACTTCCAGTTTATCGCACGGGAAACTCGTGAAATCATGGCTGAGTTGGGTGTAAGCCAACTGGTTGATTTAATTGGTCGTACTGACATGCTGCTGGAACTGGATGGCATCTCA
Organism: Yersinia sp. 2542 StPb PI; assembly: GCF_048593855.1. Taxonomy (NCBI): domain Bacteria; kingdom Pseudomonadati; phylum Pseudomonadota; class Gammaproteobacteria; order Enterobacterales; family Yersiniaceae; genus Yersinia; species Yersinia sp. 2542 StPb PI. Next base: position 25,159 of record NZ_JAZGQA010000038.1, on the reverse strand, counting down.
GCCAAACAGAATAAACTGGATCTGTCGCCGATGCTGAAAACCGCTACGCCACATCCGGGTAAGGCACTGTATTGTACCGAAAGTAACCCTCCGTTCGATAAAGGCATATTGAACAAAGAGTTACTGTCGCAAGCTGAACCGCACATTGAAGCGAAACACAGTAAGACGTTCTACTTCGATATCCGTAATACTGACCGTTCCGTAGGTGCCGCGCTGTCGGGCGCGATTGCCACTAAACATGGTGATCAAGGTCTGGCAACCGACCCAATCAAAGCTTATTTCTCCGGTACTGCCGGTCAAAGCTTTGGTGTCTGGAATGCCGGTGGTGTTGAGTTAACCCTGACCGGTGATGCCAACGACTATGTCGGTAAAGGGATGGCCGGTGGCCGTATTGCAGTGCGCCCTCCTGTCGGCTCCAACTTCCGCAGCCATGAGGCCAGCATTGTCGGCAACACCTGTCTGTATGGCGCGACTGGCGGCAAATTATTCGCCGCAGGCCGTGCAGGTGAGCGTTTCGCCGTGCGTAACTCTGGGGCTATCACCGTTGTTGAAGGTATCGGTGATAACGGTTGTGAATACATGACTGGTGGTATTGTCTGCGTACTGGGTCGCACTGGGATTAACTTCGGTGCTGGTATGACCGGCGGTTTTGCTTATGTTCTTGATGAAGATGGTGAATTCCGTAAACGTGTTAACCCTGAGCTGGTGGAAGTCCTGGATGTCGATCAATTGGCAATCCATGAAGAGCATCTGCGTGGGCTGATCACTGAGCATGTTCAGTTGACCGGTTCCAGCCGTGGCGAAGAAATTCTGGCTAACTGGCCAGAGTGGGTGACCAAATTTGCTTTGGTTAAACCGAAATCCAGCGACGTGAAAGCACTGTTGGGCCACCGTAGCCGTTCCGCAGCCGAGCTGCGGGTTCAAGCGCAGTAAGGGGTTGAAATGAGTCAGAATGTTTATCAGTTTATCGACCTACAGCGCGTAGATCCGCCGAAAAAGCCGCTGAAGATCCGTAAAATTGAATTTGTTGAGATTTACGAGCCGTTTTCGGAAACCCAGGCCAAAGCTCAGGCAGACCGCTGCCTGTCTTGTGGTAACCCTTATTGCGAATGGAAGTGCCCGGTTCATAACTACATTCCTAATTGGCTGAAACTGGCCAACGAAGGGCGCATCATGGAAGCGGCGGATCTGGCCCACCAGACCAACAGCTTACCGGAAGTGTGTGGCCGTGTATGCCCACAGGACCGTCTGTGCGAAGGGTCTTGTACCCTGAACGATGAATTCGGTGCGGTGACTATCGGCAACATCGAGCGCTACATCAGCGATAAAGCCATTGAGATGGGCTGGAAGCCTGATATGTCGCATGTTCACCCGACCGGTAAACGTGTCGCGGTGATCGGTGCTGGCCCTGCCGGGCTGGCCTGTGCCGACGTATTAGCACGCAACGGCGTACAAGCCGTGGTATTTGACCGCCATCCAGAGATTGGCGGCTTGCTGACCTTCGGTATTCCAGCCTTTAAGCTGGAAAAAGAAGTGATGATTAAGCGCCGTAAAATCTTCTCCGAGATGGGTATCGAATTCCAACTCAATACTGAAATCGGTAAAGATATCACCATGGATGCGCTGCTGAAGGAGTATGACGCGGTGTTCCTCGGTGTCGGGACATACCAATCGATGCGCGGTGGTCTGGCAAATGAAGATGCCTCGGGTGTCTATGATGCGCTGCCATACCTGATTGCCAATACCAAGCAGTTGATGGGCTTTGATGCGACCGTCCACGAGCCATATATCAATATGGAAGGTAAGCGTGTCGTAGTGCTGGGCGGCGGTGATACCGCAATGGACTGTGTGCGTTCATCGATTCGCCAAGGGGCAACAGATGTGGTGTGCGCCTATCGTCGTGATGAGGTCAACATGCCAGGTTCCAAGCGGGAAGTGAAAAACGCCCGTGAGGAAGGAGTTGAGTTTAAATTCAACTTGCAACCATTAAGCATCGAAGTTAACAGCAACGGCAACGTCTGTGGTGTGAAGATGGTTCGTACCCAACTGGGCGCACCTGATGCACAAGGCCGCAGCGTGGCTGAGCAGATCCCAGGGTCTGAACATGTGCTACCAGCAGATGCAGTGATAATGGCATTTGGCTTCCGTCCACACAGCATGGAGTGGTTGGCGGCGCATGACGTGGCATTGGATAAGCAGGGCCGCGTAGTGGCCCCTGAGAGCACTGATAATGCGTTTCAGACCAGTAACCCGAAAATCTTTGCCGGTGGCGATATCGTCCGTGGCTCTGATCTGGTGGTGACAGCCATCGCCGAAGGCCGCAAAGCCGCAGATGGCATCATGAATTATCTGGAAGTCTGACAGTAAAAGTATCCTGCCATAGACTTAACACTAGAGGGCTGGTTATCCAGCCCTTTTTACTGTTTTTTCCACGCACATCCACTTCAACTCAAGATTTTGTAACAATCTCAACCACCTTATTTGCAGCAATTTATAGCTGAAGCGCTATAGTAAAGGCCGAGCTCCGATAGGTTTATGCTTTCCGTACTTATACTTTCTGTATCTATGCTTTTTGGCCTGACCCCATGGCCAGCCTTATTGTTACGCCTTGTTTTAAATAAAGGATTATCTGTTATGAAATCTCACTTACTTTTTATTGCTGGCGGCTTGCTGGCGATCAGCAGCAGCGCATTGGCTATGTCTTTGAATTATCAAGAAGTTGGTTATAATATTGAGGCGCGTGGCGCGCGCGCTGTGGTAGCCGAGCTGGCAAAAGCGGGGCAACTGCCTGCGGTAGAAAATAATATTAAGCTGGGTGATGACAACTGGATTGCCATGGCCCCTAAACTGGCCGATGCCGGTAATGCGAATTTCACTGCTGGGGTGAAATCGGCACTCTCTTCTGCACTGATTTATAACCCGGCCGCAGTACTAAAAGCGGTGAGCGACAGTAAAACACTAACGGTATCAGATATTTGTACCGCACCGGCAGATGTCAAAGACAGTGCTGCCAAAGCCAGCTTCCAACAGCGCGCATCTCATACCTTATCGACTATCAGAAATAGCGATATGATGAGTCAACGTGATAGCTGTCTGGCTGAGTTGAAAAAGCTGTCTTAATTATTGGTTATTTGGCAGAAATAATAAGGGCGGCTAATGCCGCCCTTATTGGGTATGGTAACGCTTGGTGCAAAAGAACAGTGTTGTTCGTTACTTAACAACCCGTAATGCTGGGCGACCACCGCTACGTGGCGGTTTTGGTGGCTCATCATCCGGTGAATGACTATCGTCCTGTGATACCTGAGTATCACCAGTGACTAATGTCAGGTTCTCAGCCGGTGCCGTCTCGCTACCTTCCTCTGTGAAAGCCTCAAAATTGCCATCAGCATCAGAATCGTAAGCTTCTTCAGGCTCAAACATAGTGCCAGAGCCGTTTTCACGCGCATAGATAGCTATTACCGCAGCCATCGGCACGGTAACTTGACGAGGAACGCCACCGAAACGGGCATTGAAACTTACACCCTCGTTACCCAGCTCCAAATTACCCACGGCACGCGGTGCTACATTCAATACAATCTGCCCATCGCGGGCAAATTCCATCGGCACCGAAACACCCGGCCGGGTGACATCCACAACCAGATGCGGAGTCAGTTGATTATCAATCAACCACTCGTAAAATGCGCGCAACAGATAGGGACGGCGCGGAGACATATCCGACATCTCCATAACAATTAACCTCGGGTTTTCAGGTGCATTTCACGTTCAGCTTCAGTCAGGGAAGCCAGGAACGCATCACGCTCAAACACACGTGTCATATAACCCTTCAACTCTTTAGAGCCAGCACCGGTTAACTCGATACCTAATACAGGTAAACGCCACAGCAGCGGAGCCAGATAGCAATCAACCAGGCTGAATTCTTCGCTCATAAAGAAAGGCATTTCATTAAATACCGGCGCGATAGACAACAGAGCTTCACGTAGCTGCTTGCGGGCTGCTTCAGCTTCCTGAGCATTACCTTGTTCGATCTTATGCATCAGGGAATACCAGTCTTTCTCGATGCGATTCATCATCAAACGACTGCTACCACGTGCAACAGGGTATACCGGCATCAATGGAGGATGAGGGAAACGCTCATCCAAATACTCCATGATGATGCGGGATTCATACAATGTTAACTCGCGATCAACCAAAGTAGGAACGGTCTGGTAGGGATTGAGGTCAATCAGGTCCTGCGGCAGATTACCAGCTTCAACCTGCTCAATCTCAACACTGACACCTTTCTCCGCCAGTACGATACGTACTTGATGGCTAAAAATGTCGGTCGGGCCGGAAAACAGCGTCATTACCGAACGTTTGTTGGCAGCGACAGCCATGAAAACCTCCAAGATTATCTAGAAAACAGTGCGAATAGCCCACGGTTAGGTTGCTATCCTGAGTCGTTTTACCGCCGGTTCGTCATCTCGACAGCTGTTGCCGTAAATAAGCCTTGGTCGAGATAGTTATTCAGCCAGGGAGATACACGGACGCCAACAGTTCGCCGAACAGGCACAAAAGTGGGTGATAGTTTACCAGATTTTGCATGTTTTGTGGGGATGGTGCTGCGATTTCGTGATTAATTGTTTATCAGACAACGGTTTAGCAACGAAAATATAATATGTGATGCTATGGAAAGTGGTTTTTCAGGCATAAAAAAACCCGGTGAGACACCGGGTTTTTACCATTAATCTGATGCCGTAGAGGCAAAAAATTAACGTTTGGAGAACTGTGGACGACGACGTGCTTTACGCAGACCCACTTTCTTACGCTCAACTTCACGCGCATCACGCGTTACGAAGCCAGCTTTACGCAGTTCACCACGAAGAGACTCGTCATATTCCATCAGTGCACGGGTAATACCGTGACGGATAGCACCAGCTTGACCAGAAATACCACCACCTTTAACAGTGATGTACATGTCAAACTTGCTAACCATATCTAGCAGTACGAGCGGTTGCATAACAACCATACGGCCAGTTTCACGACCGAAGTACTCTTCGATGCTACGTTGGTTAATAACGATATTACCGCTACCCGGCTTAAGAAAAACGCGTGCAGCAGAACTTTTGCGGCGACCAGTGCCGTAGTATTGATTTTCAGCCATTGCCATAATCCCGATTAAATGTCCAGAACTTGCGGTTGCTGCGCCGCATGATTGTGCTCAGTACCCGCGTAAACTTTCAGTTTACGATACATTGCACGACCCAGCGGACCCTTCGGCAGCATGCCTTTAACCGCGATTTCAATCACACGCTCAGGACTGCGGGCAATCATCTCTTCAAAGGTCGCTTGTTTGATACCACCGATATGACCGGTGTGACGGTAATAAATCTTGTCTGTACGCTTGTTACCAGTTACGGCAACTTTTTCTGCGTTCAGAACGATGATGTAATCACCAGTATCAACGTGCGGGGTGTATTCCGCTTTGTGCTTGCCGCGTAAGCGACTAGCCAGTTCAGTAGCGAGGCGACCTAAGGTCTTACCGCTCGCGTCAACAACATACCAGTCGCGTTTTACAGTTTCTGGTTTAGCTGTGAAAGTTTTCATTATAAAAGCTTACCCAATTAATAAGTTACACGTTGGTGAACACCCAAACGTTCAAAAACAGTTGAGGCTCACACGACCATCAGTCCAGCAAACCTACCCCTTCGAATAGCCAATGCCGGCACTATCAAAGTTTTTGGGAAAAAAACTTTGTTGTAACGTGGGGTCGCAAGATTATAGAGAAGTCGACGTTAAAGATCGAACTGTTTTTGACGAGAAAGGTATAAATTAAACATGTTAAGTTAGGGCGAAGGAAAATCGCCCACCACAGAATAGCATTTTAGCGGGTCAAAAGTGAATAACGGTCGTGCAGATTATCCCTATGGCAGATGCGGTAAAGAGAGATACTCTTCACTTTGCATCTCTTGTAACCGCGATAAACAGCGTTGATATTCGAATTTAAGGCGCTCACCGCAATAAATATCGAACATTGATACTTCTGCCGCAATAATCAATTTTACCCGCCGTTCATAAAACTCATCCACGAGTGCCAGAAAACGCCTGGCCGTATTCTCATCTCGCGTCTCCATGCGGTGGACGTTGTGCAGTAATACCGTGTGATAGAGCTTGGACAGTGCAATGTAATCCAACTGGCTGCGGGCTTCTTCACACAGTGTATGGAAATCTACCGCCAGAACACCCTGTGCTGAGCAAATAGCAGGCAATGGCCGATGGTTAACTTCCAGTATCGGCGCTTGGTCCCCCTCTTTACCGGCCAGTTTGACAAAAATATCGTCCATCGCTTGTTCAGTTTGTGGATTCAAGGGCGTCAGATAAAGATTTGCCTGAGTCAGGGTCCGCAGGCGGTAATCAATCCCCGCATCGACATTCATCACATCACAATACTGTTTAATCAATTCAATGGCTGGCAAGAAGCGGGCACGCTGTAAACCATTATGATACAAATTATCCGGTGGAATATTGGAGGTGGTAACCAACGTGATACCTCTGGCAAAGAGTGCCTCCAGCAATGTCGCCAGTAACATGGCATCAGTAATATCCGAGACAAAAAACTCATCAAAGCACAGCACATCAGTCTGTGCTTTGAAACCGTCGGCAATAATCTCCAGCGGATTTTCATGACCTTGCAGCTCAGTCAGTTCTTGATGTACCCGTAGCATAAAACGGTGGAAATGCAGTCGCAGCTTGCGCTCACCCGGCAAGCTGTGGAAAAACAGATCCATCAGCCAGGTTTTACCCCGCCCAACACCGCCCCACATATACAGCCCCTGGGCGGGTCGTATGGGGGGCCGGGGTACTGCTCGCCCAATCAAACGGTTCAGCCGCCCGCGCAGACTCGCGCGGGTCGGCGCTATACTCTGGCGTTGATTTAGTTCCTGATAAAGCCTATCCAGCCGTGCTACAGCACGCCGTTGTACCTCATCAGGTTGGTAGTCGCCGGCATCAAGTGCCTGCTGGTAAAGTGCTGTAGGTGTACTTGGTTGCATGTTTATCAACAATCCCTGATAAAATAGTTATCTACTTTTTGCGCGACTTTGTTGCTGATTTATCGGGCAATCGCCGCATTTACCGACACTGCCACTGCGAAGAAAGCCTGATAACCATAAGCAAAGTTGCATCAGGATTCCACTCCGACAAGGTTAACGGTTATAGTGGGTATTATTAAGTGAAAAAGTCCTGCTGAACAATGAAGTCAAAAAAGGAGTCATCATGACCTGGGAGTATGCGCTTATTGGGTTGGTTGTTGGTATCGTGATTGGCGCGGTGGCTATGCGCTTTGGCAACCGCAAATTGCGTCAGCAGCAAGTGCTGCAAAATGAGCTGGAGAAAAGCAAAACTGATTTGGAAGAGTACCGTCAGGAACTGGTTGGGCATTTTGCCCGCAGTGCTGAGTTGTTGGATAATATGGCTCGCGACTATCGCCAGCTCTACCAACATATGGCGAAAAGCTCCAATAACTTATTACCGGACTTGCCACTGCAAGATAACCCGTTCCGCTATCGTCTGACTGAATCTGAAGCAGATAATGATCAGGCACCGGTAAAAATGCCACCTCGGGATTACTCTGAAGGCGCATCGGGGTTATTACGCCCGGAGCATCAGACCCGCGATTAAGCACGCGTTTAGCTATCATACTGACTACGGTGGGGTGCATCTCACATTACCGTGGTCAGTACATTTACACTTCTATACTTACCTCTCCTTGAATTGCTTCATAGCGAGCCTTATATCAAGCCATATCTTAGGATGCTTATATTTAGGACAGCAGTAGCCTTTTGAAATAAGTGAATTTTTTAGCTAATCCAGAGTCTTAATTTACAACGGGCCTGTAACAGCCATTCATCCTATTCATTCACCGTTAGGTATTGAGAGAGTTTAAATCAATGAAGAAAAAGTCATTATTTCTTAGTGCGCTGGCAATGAGTGTCGCCCTGGGTCTCGCGTCTGTTCCAATGGTGAACGCAGCAGCACTGCCGGCAGCCGTGGCCGGGCAGGCAGTTCCTAGTCTGGCACCGATGTTGGAAAAAGTTTTGCCCGCGGTAGTCAGTGTTCATGTGTCAGGAACACAGGCACAACAGCAACGTTTGCCGGAAGAATTCAAATTCTTCTTTGGCCCGAATGCACCCGCCGGTAAAGAAAGCAGCCGTCCATTCGAGGGGTTAGGGTCGGGTGTTATCATTAATGCCGAAAAAGGCTATGTGCTGACAAACAACCACGTTATCAATAATGCGGATAAAATTCGCGTTCAGCTCAATGATGGTCGTGAATATGATGCGAAGCTGCTAGGACGTGATGAACAAACCGATATCGCGTTATTGCAGTTAACCGATGCCAAAAATCTGACCGCGATTAAAATGGCCGATTCCGATAACCTGCGAGTGGGTGATTTTGCCGTTGCTGTCGGTAATCCATTTGGTCTGGGGCAAACAGCAACATCGGGGATTATTTCCGCCTTGGGTCGTAGTGGCTTGAATTTGGAAGGGTTGGAAAACTTTATCCAGACCGACGCCTCCATCAACCGTGGTAACTCTGGCGGCGCGCTAGTTAACCTCAATGGTGAATTGATTGGGATTAACACCGCAATTCTGGCCCCAGGTGGCGGCAACATCGGTATCGGCTTTGCTATTCCAAGTAACATGGCGCAAAACCTCAGCCAACAATTGATTGAGTTTGGCGAAGTGAAGCGCGGGTTGTTGGGCATTCGTGGCAGCGAAATGACCGCTGACATGGCCAAAGCCTTTAATATTGATGCTCAGCGTGGCGCTTTTGTCAGTGAAGTGCTACCAAAATCAGCCGCATCTAAAGCAGGCATCAAAGCCGGTGATGTGTTGGTTTCTGTTGATGGGAAACCCATCAGTAGCTTTGCTGAGTTGCGGGCCAAAGTGGGCACCACCGGGCCAGGTAAAGCCATTAAAGTTGGCATGCTGCGCGATGGGAAACCGCTTGAAGTCACCGTAACCCTGGAAAACAGCAGCCCAACGTCAACTAGCGCAGAAACCTTATCGCCATCATTGCAGGGTGCATCCCTGAGCAATGGGGAAATAAAAGGGGGCAGTAAGGGCATCAAAGTTGAGAGCGTGACCAAAGGCTCACCTGCAGCGCAATCTGGTTTGCAGAAAGATGATGTGATTATTGCTGTAAACCGTGTCCGGGTTCAGGATATTACTCAGTTGCGCAAAGCCCTTGATGCGAAACCGGCGGTAATTGCACTGAATATTGTGCGCGGTGAAGAGAATATTTACCTGTTAATACGCTAATTTGCAGAAAAATCGGACACAGCACAATGCTGTGTCCGCCAAACTCATGCTATCCTCCTGTCATCCATCCATTTACGCCTTAAACCTCATGTTTCTTAAGCTATTGCGTTCTATTATTTTGGGGCTAATTATTGCCGGTGTCTTGCTGGTCGCAATACCTATGCTCCGTAGTCCGGGCCATATCTTTTCCGGCAAGAGCAATAGCATAGATGAAGAGGTTCCAGCCAGTTATAACCAGGCGGTACGCAGAGCTGCCCCTGCGGTGGTTAATGTCTATAACCGTAGCCTAAGCTCGACACAAGATGGACTGGCTATTCGTACATTGGGTTCTGGCGTAATCATGAGTGATAAGGGATATATCCTTACCAACAAGCACGTTATCAATAATGCTGAACAGATAATTGTGGCACTACAAAATGGCCGAGTATCCGAGGCATTACTTGTGGGTTCCGATGGCTTAACTGATTTAGCGGTACTAAAAATTGATGCGGTGAACCTACCAGTAATTCCAATCAATATTAATCGTGCCCCCCATATCGGTGATGTCGTGCTGGCAATTGGCAACCCTTATAACCTTGGCCAAACCGTCACCCAAGGGATTATCAGCGCCACTGGACGTATTGGTTTAAGTGATTCCGGGCGACAAAACTTCCTTCAGACCGATGCTTCAATCAATCAGGGGAATTCTGGCGGGGCGCTGGTGAATACCTTGGGCGAACTGATGGGAATTAACACTCTGTCCTTTGATAAGAGCAGTAACGGCGAAACACCGGAAGGGATTGGTTTTGCGATTCCAACAGCACTTGCGACCAAAGTGATGGAGAAGCTTATCCGTGACGGTCGAGTGATACGTGGCTATATCGGAGTTACCGGCGAGGAATATCCGCCCTTCAATGCCAGCGGCAATAGTACGGATCGGGTGCATGGGATTAAGGTCAATGACATATCAGCTCATGGCCCCGCAGTAGATGCAGGTCTGCAAATTGGCGATATCATCCTTAGTGTTAATAATAAACCTGCGACATCCGTTATCGAAACGATGGATCAGGTAGCAGAAATCCGCCCCGGTACCACCATCCCTATCTTATTGTTACGTAACGGCCAACAGATGACGGCACAAATCACTATCAGCGAGTTAGATCAAAATGCCGTGCTAGGTCATCAGACAACACCACAACCGTAATAGTCATCTTGAAATTCGGGTAAAAAAGCGGCCAACTGCACTTATATCGTGATGGACGAAGAGTTTAGCCATAAAAAATGCCAGCGCGATATCATCGGCTGGCATCTGTTTTTCTTGCGTTTTAGCGGGTTTATTCGCCTTTTATACGCTCAATCTTGGCACCCAAGGCACGCAATTTATCTTCGATACGCTCGTAGCCACGGTCGATATGATAAATACGATCAACGATAGTTACCCCGTCAGCAATACAGCCCGCTAATACCAAACTGGCTGAAGCACGCAAATCAGTGGCCATCACCTGGGCACCTGATAGTTGCTCAACACCATAACAAATCACGGTATTGCTCTCGATTTCTGCATGTGCGCCCATCCGAATAAGCTCAGGCACATGCATGAAGCGGTTCTCAAAAATGGTCTCAGTGATAACACCGGTTCCTTCCGCCACCAAATTCAATAAGCTGAATTGAGCTTGCATATCAGTTGGGAAACCAGGGTGCGGCGCAGTGCGTAGCGTAACCGCTTTCGGACGCTGCCCATGCATATCAAGGCTTATCCAGTCGTCGCCAATCTCAATATCAGCACCCGCTTCACGCAGTTTAGCCAATACCGCATCCAGCGTATCAGGCCGAGTTTGACGGCACACAACCTTACCACCAGAGATGGCCGCTGCAACCAGGAAAGTACCGGTTTCAATGCGATCAGGCAGCACACGATAAACACCACCCCCCAAGCGAGCAACGCCCTCGATGGTAATTCTGTCAGTACCTGCACCACTGATTTTCGCACCCAGCGTATTGAGGAAATTAGCCGTATCGACAATTTCCGGCTCACGGGCCGCATTCTCAATCACAGTGGTGCCTTCAGCTAATGTGGCAGCACTCATAATGGTAACAGTCGCGCCAACGCTGACTTTATCCATGACGATATGCGCGCCTTTCAGGCGGCCATCGACGGATGCTTTAACATAGCCCTCTTCCAGCTTGATTTCAGCACCCAGTTGTTCCAAACCGGAAATATGCAAATCAACCGGACGCGCACCGATAGCGCAGCCGCCGGGTAAAGAGACCTGGCCTTTGCCAAAACGGGCAACCAGTGGCCCCAATGCCCAAATAGAGGCACGCATGGTTTTGACTAAATCATAAGGAGCGCAAAACTCATCCACGCCGCTGGCATCAACAAAAACTGAACCAGAGTCATTACGCTCAATTTTTGTGCCTAATTGGCTGAGCAGCTTAATGGTGGTATCAATGTCTTTTAGCTTTGGGACATTTTGCAACTCTACTGGTTCTTCAGCCAGCAACGCAGCAAACATTATTGGCAATGCGGCGTTTTTCGCTCCTGAAATAGTGACTTCACCGCTTAGGCGAGTCCGCCCCTGCACACGAAATTTATCCATTGTGACCACTCTCTGTTGTCAATTCGAATTTACTGCCCGCCTTAGAACTGTCGACGCTTCGTTAAACAGCTCTCGGGCCAACAGCATTAAAAGCCGTTTAGTTTGCGATCCCGTTGCCACTCTTGCGGCGTATAGGCCTTAATTGATAAGGCATGAATACGGTTATCAGCGATATATTCCATCAAAGGCGCATACACAGCCTGCTGTTTTTTCACCCGGCTCATATCGGCAAATAACTCACCGACAGCAATCACCTGAAAGTGGCTGCCATCACCGGTAACATGCGCTTCTTGTAATGCTAATGCTTGCATCAGCACGTCTTTAATTTCGTTAGTATCCATAAGATTCATTCTATTTTAAGAGGATCGTTATTTTTAAGTGAAGCATAGCCAGCCAAACATATTAGTGGAATACGGCGAGCTCCGAAACTAAAGAAAAGCCCCTGTTTCGTTGTTACGCACAGGGGCCTTTGAATATCTTTGGCTTTTATACCCTTCTTACCTGGGTATAGCTTTTGGTATAGACGACACAGAAAGCCGCGAACTTAACTAACGAGCCATTTCTACCGGAATGATGTGCTGGAGGTTGTACAGCTCAATCAGAGTAGACAACCGATCACTGACACCAGTAATCGTTAATGAGACACTTTGTTTGCCTGCCGGTTCATGAAGAGAATGCAGTTCGCGAAAGTGCACCAGCAATGCCAGACCGGATGAGTCGACACGCTGTAATTGGCTGACATCAATATGAGTCTTACCCGCCAATAACGCCTCACGCTGCTGCCAAAGTGGTAGCAGTGTTTCACGATCTAATTCACCTCGCAGCACCAGCGTTTCTTGCTGTGACTGCCAGCTCAATTTATCTACCATAATTATTGCTTATCTAACGTAATTGGCTGTTTCGCGGCGATCAACAACTGCTTAGTCAGGCCATCAACCCCTTGCTGACGCAGGATAGAAGCCCACTCATTTTGCTTAGTGCTAATCATGCTAACCCCTTCGGCTATCATGTCATACGCCTGCCAGTTACCGGTTTGGCTATTTTTACGCCATTGAAAATCTAAACGCACAGGTGGTCGGCCATTTGGATCAAGAATAGTCACGCGAATAGCAACAATATTGGCATCACCCAGTGGTTGGTCTGGTGCAACATCGTAAGTTTGGCCGTGGTACAGCGCCAATGCCTGACCGTAAGCCTGTTCCAGATATTGACTGAACGCATTGAAGTACGCTTCGCGCTGCGCAGGGGTCGCCGCTTTATAATAGCTACCCAAGACTAACGCACCGGCGTATTTGATCTGGACAAATGGCAACAGTTCTTCACGTACGATAGTGCGCAAATAGTCTGGGTTCTGTTTGATCTTAGGTTGTTCGGTTTTTAAGCGCGTGAATGTTCTTTGCGCGGCTTCATCCATCATTCGGTATGGATTAGTTTGATCGACAGCATTCGCCAGTGGTGCTACCACCAGCAACGCAACCATAAGTAAACGTTTAAACATTCAGAGACCCTCTTAAGGATGTTGAGTTGCAGGTAAGCTGCCGTTATCTGTCGGTGTGGGCGCCGCTGCCGTTGGGGCTGCTGGCTCACTTGCTGGCGCATCAGAATTACCATCCCCGCCACTCTTGTACAAGAACTGGCCGATAAGATCTTCCAACACCAGTGCAGATTTGGTGTCTTGAATTATACCGCCATCTTTCAAAATAGTGGTGCCCATATCCGGGTCTTCAAAACCGACATTTAGTGCCAGGAACTGTTCACCCAATAAGCCAGAAGTGCGTACCGCCAAAGAGCTGGTATCCGGGATATGGTTATAACGTTGCTGAATATCTATCGCCACACGTGGGCTGTAGTTTTTGGTATCCAGCGTGATGTCAGCCACCCGCCCCACCACAACACCGCCAATTTTGACCGGCGAATTGGTTTTCAGGCCACCCACATTGTCAAACGTTGCATAAATTCGATAAGTCGGCTGGTTGCCTACTGATTTGATATCCGCAACCTTCAGGCAGAGAAATACGACCGCCAGAATAGCAATCAGTATAAACAAACCTACCCAGACTTCACTTTTCTTCGTTTGCATCGACTCAATTCCCAAACATCAGTGCTGTCAGCACAAAATCCAATCCCAATACCGCCAGCGATGAATGCACTACGGTACGGGTCGTTGCCCGGCTAATCCCTTCAGATGTTGGGATCGCATCATAACCATTGAACAGCGCAATCCAGGTCACAGTAATAGCAAATACCAGACTCTTAATTAGGCAATTCAGTAAATCGGTACGCCACTCCACAGCATTTTGCATCGCCGACCAGAAGAAACCGCCATCGATCCCTTTCCAGTCAACCCCCACCACAGAGCCACCCCAGATACCGACGGCAACAAAAATAGCGGTTAATAATGGCATACTGATAAGACCTGCCCAGAACCGGGGAGCCACCACTCGGCGCAGCGGGTCGATTGCCATCATTTCTAAACTGGAAATCTGTTCAGTGGCTTTCATCAAGCCAATCTCCGCGGTTAGAGCAGAACCAGCGCGACCGGCGAACAACAGTGCGGTTACCACCGGCCCCAACTCACGTAGCAGTGATAAAGACACCATCATCCCAAGACTGGCTTCAGCACTGTATGTGGTGAGGATCAAAAAGCCCTGTAACCCCAGAACCATACCGATAAACAGACCGGAAACCACGATAATCAGTAGCGATTGCACACCGACGCTATAGAGCTGTTTAACCAATAATGGCCATTGTTTTCGCGGTTCAGGCCGCCCGACAAGGGCATTGAATAACATTAAACCCGCGCGACCAAAGGATGCGCTGACATTAATGCCCCGGCGCCCTAAAGACGCTAACGCCTGTACTAACATGAATACTCCATCAGCCTATCTCCTTCGTATTTGAAGCTACAGGGGGTTAGCTACGATAACTCCCGAACCACTTAACCGAGTAAGTTCATCGGGCTTCGCTCGCTTACTGCCTACCTGCAAATCCAATTACTTTGGGTATAACAGCTCAGTTTTATAATCACCGGCTGGGAAACGGAAAGGCACCGGCCCGTCGGCAATACCATCAAGGAACTGGCGCACCTGCATATCGCTATTGGCTTGCAACTGTTCCGGTGTTCCTTCGGCAATAACATGCCTTCCGGCAACAATATAGGCATAATCAGCAATACTAAGGACTTCAGGCACATCGTGGGAGACCACCACGCAAGTCACGCCTAATGCATGATTCAGCTCATCAATCAGTTTTACCAGCACCCCCATAGTTATAGGGTCCTGACCCACAAATGGCTCATCAAACATAATTAATTCAGGATCAAGGGCAATGGCCCTTGCCAGTGCAGCACGCCGCGCCATACCGCCGGATAGTTCGGCAGGCATCAGATTAGCCGCCCCACGCAGCCCCACGGCTTCCAACTTCATCATCACCGTACTGTGCAGCAATTCCTCCGGCAAACGGCTATGTTCGCGTAATGGGAAAGCCACATTCTCAAACACGGTCAAATCAGTGAATAACGCACCAGATTGAAACAGCATGCTCATTTTCTTACGCACATCATACAAACGCTGACGTGAAAGCGCCGGAATATTATCACCATCAAACCAGATTTCACCTGCATCCGGTACAAGTTGCCCACCGATCAGGCGCAACAATGTGGTTTTACCAATTCCTGATGGCCCCATAATCGCAGTCACTTTGCCGCGGGGGACCGTCATGTTGATATCGGCGAATATCGGACGCTCACCACGGGTAAAACTCATCCCGCGGATCTCTATCAAATTCGACGACAATTGCTTCATTATCATTCGTCCCTTTAGGCCTTTAATTACTCATCCGAGCGCCAATGCTACATCAAATGGCGGCAACGAGCACAATGGGAAGTATTTTGGCAACTTATTGTCACTTTTTCGTAGCCAAAGTTGCCATAAGTTTTACTTTTCTGGCACTCACAGTCAAAATTAGGGTTAACTCAAAAAAGAGCGTAAAACGCTGTTAGTGGTTTTTACCCATGGGCTAGCTGTTTTCAACCGAAAATGGGTTACCAACAGTCAGCTTCTACCAACGGATCGGGATTATATACCCAAAGTAATTGGAGTTGCAGGTAGGCAGCAAGCGAGCGAAGCCCGATGAGCTTACATTAAGTAAGTAATTCGGGTGACAAATCTGCCGGGAGCTGATTTGAACGCTGCTTGCAGCGGCCTCAACGAGGTGAGGCCCATGGATGGGCCGAGTAAAGAACGTAGCTAACACTCCTGTAACTTCAAGGACGCCGGGTATACCTAATAAAGGACTTTGCATGTTTCTTGCGATAACACTATTAATCATCGGCTTGGTCTTATTAGTGTATGGCGCTGATCGATTAGTTTATGGCGCCGCTGTGTTATCCCGTTCTTTCGGCATCCCCCCCCTTATTATTGGGATGACCATCGTCGGTATCGGCACATCGCTACCTGAGTTGATGGTTTCGGTGACTGCAGCACTGAATAATCAGACCGATATGGCGGTTGGGAATGTGCTTGGCTCTAATATTACCAATTTACTGCTGATTGTCGGTGGTGCCGCCCTTATACGCCCATTAACAGTACGATCAGAGATTTTACGCCGTGAATTACCGTTGATGCTGGTAGTGACGGTGCTATGTGGCTTCCTGCTGGCTGATAACCATCTCAGCCGTGGAGATGGTATTATTTTGCTGGTAGCAGCGGCGGCGTTTATTATTCTGATGCTGAAAATTGCCCGTCTGGCCCATGCGGAAGGCAATGACATCCTGACTCGCGAACAGTTGGCTGAATTGCCTCAAGACAGTAGCAATACCGTCGCTCTTTTGTGGTTAGTGTTAGCTTTCATTATCTTGCCGCTCTCGGCCAAAATGATTATCGATAATGCCACGGTCATTGCCCGGGTCGCAGGTGTCAGTGAACTGGTTATAGGGCTGACTGTTATTGCCATCGGCACCAGTTTACCTGAACTGGCTACTTTTATCGCTGGCGCGTTGAAAGGGGAAGATGATATGGCGGTCGGCAATATCATTGGTTCGAACATTTTTAATATTGTGATTGTGTTAGGTGTACCTGCTCTGCTCTCCCCTGGCGACATTAATCCAGAAGCTTTCCAGCGCGACTATTGGGTGATGCTCGGTGTCAGTGTGATATTTACCCTTCTTTGCTTGGGGCGTAAACATCGCATCAGTCATATGGCAGGTGCTCTGTTATTATGTGGGTTTATCGCTTATCTAGCGGTGCTGTTTTTTGCACCCTTTAATGTGGCATAACCATGTTCATTCAATGGGAACCAAGTATGTCTTCTTATGATTTACAGCCAGCAACTGATTCACCGTCGGGTATTAACTCATTGCCTAGAGTGGATTTTCAACAGGCGGGTAAACAGGTGCTACAGATTGAGCGCGAAGGACTGGCACAACTCGATCAATATATTAATGACGATTTTGCCAAAGCCTGCGATGCAATATTTAACTGTCATGGCAAAGTTGTGGTTATGGGGATGGGCAAATCTGGCCATATTGGTTGCAAAATTGCCGCCACCTTCGCCAGCACGGGAACACCTGCCTTTTTCGTCCACCCCGGTGAAGCCAGTCATGGCGATCTCGGCATGGTCACGCCACAAGATATTGTGCTCGCCATCTCTAATTCAGGGGAATCCAACGAGATCCTCGCTCTCATCCCGGTTCTAAAGCGCCAAAAAATTCCGCTAATCTGCATGAGCAATAATCCTGAAAGTAGCATGGGTAAAGCGGCCGATATTCATTTGTGCATCAAGGTCCCACAAGAGGCCTGCCCATTAGGGTTGGCGCCGACCACCAGTACCACGGCCACCTTGGTGATGGGGGACGCGCTTGCAGTTGCATTGTTACAGGCTCGAGGCTTCACGCAAGAAGATTTTGCTCTCTCCCATCCAGGCGGAGCACTGGGGCGCAAGTTACTGTTGCGAATCAGCGATATCATGCACACTGGTGCAGAGCTCCCGCACATCAGTCCCGATGCGTCATTACGCGATGCGTTACTGGAGATTACTCGGAAGAATCTGGGTTTAACTGTCATCTGTGACGATTTGATGATGATTAAAGGTATCTTTACCGACGGTGACTTGCGCCGGATATTTGATTTGGGTGTCGATCTGAATAACGCGAAAATTGCGGATGTGATGACCAGTGGCGGTATTCGAGTCCCTCCAACCATGTTGGCTGTGGATGCACTCAACCTGATGGAGTTGCGCCATATTACCGCCGTACTGGTCGCAGATGGCGATCAGTTGCTGGGTGTGGTGCATATGCATGACATGCTGAGAGCCGGCGTGGTCTAACCGTGGACTGTCTGGTGAATAAAACAGCTAACAACGCTGCAACGTCAAGTAAGAAGGGTAAAATGAGCGACACCGTATATCAGGACACATGCTATGGACCAGTAGCCGACACTGTGATGTCACGTGCGGCGAAAATTCGCCTACTGATTTGTGATGTCGATGGTGTGATGTCCGACGGCCTGATTTATATGGGTAATCAGGGCGAAGAGCTGAAAGCTTTCAACGTGCGTGATGGCTATGGTATCCGCTGCCTGATAACCTCAGGTATTGAAGTAGCCATTATTACTGGCCGTCGCGCAAAATTACTGGAAGACCGCGCCAACACCTTAGGCATTACCCACCTTTATCAAGGGCAATCTGATAAGCTGGTGGCCTATAACGAATTGTTGGTAGCATTAGCATGCCAGCCTGAGCAGGTTGCTTATATTGGGGATGACCTGATTGATTGGCCGGTCATGGCACAAGTTGGGTTATCTGTTGCAGTCGCGGATGCCCATCCGTTACTTCTTCCCAAGGCACATTATGTGACGCGAATCCATGGCGGGCGCGGTGCAGTACGCGAGATATGTGATTTGATATTATTAGCTCAAGATAAACTTGAAGGTGCCAAAGGATTGTCGATATGAGTAAAACAAGACTATGGATAACATTATCCTTGGCACTGATTGCTTTGGCATTGATTGGCTGGAATATATCCGGCTTTAATCAGCAGGACACGCAAACCGTGGCCACTGATAATGAGCCCTCT
Source organism: Yersinia sp. 2542 StPb PI (assembly GCF_048593855.1). Taxonomy (NCBI): domain Bacteria; kingdom Pseudomonadati; phylum Pseudomonadota; class Gammaproteobacteria; order Enterobacterales; family Yersiniaceae; genus Yersinia; species Yersinia sp. 2542 StPb PI. Next base: position 6,209 of record NZ_JAZGQA010000038.1, on the reverse strand, counting down.
TCGCAGAGCCAGCATACTGTGACCGTGGTATTCAATCCGGTCGGGCAATTGAATTATAAATTGGTGGCGGAAGACGTACAAAACTTCAGCACTCAAGAGTTAACCTGGTTTACCAAGCCGGTCATGACTCTGTTTGCGGAGAATGCAGTCGCCACTTGGACAGTGCGCGCCGACCGCGCCAAACTGACCAATGATAAAATGCTGTATTTGTATGGTCATGTTGAAGTTGATAGCCTGACACCAGACGCACAGTTACAAAAAATTAAAACCGATAACGCCCAGGTTAATTTGATCACTCAGGATGTATCCTCAGACGATGAAGTTACCCTCTTTGGTGTTGGATTCACATCTAACGGCATGAAAATGCGTGGGAACTTGCGGGACAAAACCGCTGAGCTGATTGAAAAGGTTAAAACCTCTTATGAAATCCAAAAATAAACTTCGTCATTTTTTGCTTGCCAGTTCACTTTTGGCCGCAAGCCTGCCCGCTCTGGCGTTAACGGGTGATACTGATCAGCCCGTCACGGTTGACTCCGTTAAACAAGCGTTAGATATGGAGGCCAATACTGTCACATTTACCGACAATGTGGTTATCAAGCAAGGTACCATTGAGATTAAAGCTGATAAAGTCGTGGTTACGCGCCCAGGCGGAGATCAAAGCAAAATGGTCATTGAAGGTTATGGTAATCCAGTAACTTTCTACCAGATGCAAGACAGTGGCAAACCCGTAAAAGGCCATGGGCAGAAACTGCGTTATGAAGTCGCAAATGATTTTGTGGTGTTGACTGGCAATGCTTATCTGGAGCAACTTGATAGTAATATCAAAGGTGATCGCATCACTTATCTGGTGAAAAAACAGCAGATGGAAGCCTTCAGTGATAAAGGCAACCGCGTCACCACCGTGTTATTACCGTCCCAATTACAAGACAAAGGGCCAGCAGCTTCAGGCCAAAAGAAGAGTAAGTAATCATTTATGGCAACATTAATCGCAGAAAAGCTGGCTAAGGCGTACAAAGGCCGTAAAGTGGTCGAAGACGTAAGCCTCAATGTGAAATCCGGTGAGATAGTGGGCCTGCTTGGGCCGAACGGCGCAGGGAAAACCACCACTTTTTATATGGTCGTCGGCATTGTCCAGCGTGACGCCGGGCGTATTGTGATTGATGATGAAGATATCAGCCTCTTGCCTCTCCATGAACGCGCCCGTCGCGGTATTGGTTATTTACCGCAAGAAGCCTCTATTTTCCGCCGCCTGAGTGTATTTAACAACTTAATGGCGGTGCTGGAGATCCGTAAAGACCTCTCGGCTGAGCAGCGTGAGGAACGGGCTGATGAATTAATGGAAGAGTTCCATATCACTCATTTACGTGACAACTTGGGGCAATCGCTTTCCGGTGGTGAACGCCGCCGTGTTGAAATAGCCCGTGCACTGGCGGCAAATCCTAAGTTTATTCTGCTGGATGAGCCTTTTGCCGGGGTTGATCCGATTTCCGTTATCGATATTAAAAAAATTATTGAACATCTACGCGACAGTGGTCTTGGCGTTCTTATTACCGACCATAACGTGCGTGAAACGTTAGACGTCTGTGAGCGGGCTTATATCGTAAGCCAGGGTCATTTAATCGCTCACGGTACGCCACAGGAAATCCTGGCTGACGAACAAGTTAAGCGTGTTTACCTCGGTGAAGAATTCCGTCTCTGACCTTTTTCCCATACCCAATAGATTTCAAGGTGTAGGAAGGCGGCAAACAATAAAATCGGTCATAAATCGATTTAAACAGCATTTATGCTAGCCCGCAGGTGCGGCCAAGTAACCGGCAGCCAATACCCCTGCAATTTGAAAGATGACGGATATTCCGTCATCCATAAAGGAAAATTGATACCGCATTATGAAGCAAGGTTTGCAACTCAAGTTCAGCCAACAACTGGCTATGACTCCGCAGCTTCAACAGGCTATTCGCTTGTTGCAGCTTTCTACACTTGAACTCCAGCAGGAGATTCAGTTAGCGCTGGAGAGTAACCCCCTGCTTGAGCAAACTGATCTTCATGAAGAGATAGATGCAAAAGAGACCGTAGACAGTGAATCGCTTGATACCCGCGAGGCGCTGGAACAAAAAGATATGCCCGAAGAGTTGCCACTTGATGCCACCTGGGATGAGATCTACACCGCAGGCACGCCATCAGGAATGGGCAATGATTATAGCGATGATGAGTTGCCGGTTTATCAAGGGGAAACGACCCAAACGCTGCAAGACTACCTGATGTGGCAAGTGGATTTAACCCCATTCTCTGATACTGATGTTGCCATTGCGACCTCTATCGTGGATGCGGTCGATGAAACCGGTTACCTTACGGTGCCACTGGAAGATATTCTGGAAAGCATGGGGGACGAGAACGTCGCACTGGATGAAGTAGAAGCGGTGCTTAAGCGGATACAACACTTTGATCCTATTGGTGTCGCGGCACGTAACCTGCGTGAATGTCTGTTGGTACAGTTGTCACAATATGACAAAGATACCCCCTATCTTGCCGAAGCACGTCTGGTGGTTAGCGATTATCTGGATTTGCTGGGTAACCATGATTTCCGTACGATGATCCGCTTGAGTCGGCTAAAAGAAGATACACTTAAAGAAGCGATCGGCCTGATTCAGTCTCTGGATCCGCGTCCGGGTCAATCCATCAATACCGGGGAGTCCGAGTACGTCATTCCCGATGTTTTGGTGCGTAAAGACAAAGATCAATGGACGGTCGAGCTGAATGCCGATAGCATTCCACGCCTAAAAATCAACCAGCAGTATGCGGCGATGGGTAGCAGTACCCGCAATGACAGTGACGGGCAGTTTATCCGTAGCAATTTGCAAGAAGCAAAATGGTTGATAAAAAGCCTTGAAAGCCGCAATGAAACACTGCTGAAGGTGGCGCGTTGTATTGTAGAGCAGCAAGTAGCGTTTTTTGAGAATGGGCCTGAATTTATGAAACCCATGGTACTGGCCGATATCGCCCAGGCTGTGGATATGCATGAGTCGACAATCTCTCGCGTGACCACGCAGAAGTTCCTGCACAGTCCACGGGGTATTTTCGAGCTAAAATATTTCTTCTCCAGCCACGTCAATACCGATAGCGGAGGTGAAGCTTCTTCCACTGCAATCCGTGCACTGGTGAAAAAATTGGTTGCCGCAGAAAATCCTGCTAAACCTCTTAGTGACAGTAAGCTGACCACATTATTATGTGAACAAGGCATCATGGTGGCACGGCGTACCGTCGCGAAGTACCGAGAGTCGTTATCCATCCCGCCGTCAAATCAGCGTAAACAGTTGGTTTGACCTGAACTGAGAAGGAAGACACTATGCAGCTCAATATTACCGGACATCATGTCGAAATAACCGAAGCATTACGCGAGTTTGTTACCACTAAATTTGCCAAACTTGAGCAATATTTTGATCGCATTAACCAGGTATATGTGGTTTTAAGTGTTGAGAAAGTAAAACAAATTGCAGAAGCAACGGTACATGTGAATGGAGGCGAGTTGCACGCAAGCTCAGAGCAGGAGGATATGTACGCCGCAATTGATATTTTGGTTGATAAACTGGCCCGCCAGTTGAACAAACATAAAGACAAATTGAAACAACACTAAGAATCCTTGCGACTGTTATACCCAAAGAACATGGCGTTGCAGGTAGGCAGCAAACGAATGACAAATCGGCCAGAAGCCGATTTTAATCGTATTTCTGCAAGCAGGCTTATTGATCTCGATGAGCTGACTAAAGTCAGTGATTCGGGTAAGTCAACGTAGCGAACAACCCTGTAGTTTCAAGTACAAAGGGTATATTCACCCATAAAGGTTCTACACTCGCTACATAACCGTTTCCCGCGTCGGGAGTGAATCCCCGCTGGAAACGGTTTAAAACAGCGCTTAAGTGAAAGATGAGATGATCAACGATCCAGCATTGCAATTAAGCTCGGTATTAAATATCGAGTGCACCAAAAGCTCCGTACATTGCTCAAGTAAAAAACGGGCTTTGGAAATTATCAGCGAGTTGGCTGCCAAGCAACTTAACCTACCTTCACAGGTAGTTTTCGATGCTGTCTTAACCCGCGAACGTATGGGCAGCACCGGTATTGGTAGTGGTATCGCGATACCTCATGGCAAGTTGGAAGAAGACACACTGCGTGCAGTGGGTGTATTTATCCGTCTGGAACAACCTATTGCCTTCGATGCTATTGATAACCAACCGGTTGATCTGTTATTTGCCTTGTTGGTTCCGGCAGATCAATGTAAAACTCACTTACACACTTTGTCTTTAGTGGCCAAGCGATTAGCTGATAAAACAGTGTGTCGGCGTCTGCGTGCAGCACAAAGTGATGATGAGCTTTATCAAATCATTACTGAATTACCACCGGAAACGGCGTAATTGGGAAAGTGGAAACTATTTTATCCGTTATGCCCGGATCTTGTAGCCGGAATATAGGGTTCTAATGTATACCCAATAAATTTCAAAATGTGGGCAAGCACTCAACACGCCTACAACTTGAAAGATAACGGGGATAAATACCAAGGGGAGTTACTCACATGGTGCTGATGATTGTCAGCGGCCGTTCCGGTTCAGGGAAGTCTGTTGCTTTGCGCGCATTGGAAGATATGGGCTTTTATTGTGTCGATAACTTGCCTGTGGTTCTGCTGCCGCAATTGGCGAGTACACTTGCCGATAGGAATATCTCTGCCGCAGTGAGCATAGACGTACGTAATATGCCTGAATCACCTGAGGTATTTGAACATGCCATGACTCAACTGCCGGACAGCTTTTCACCACAGTTGCTGTTTTTGGATGCCGATCGCAATACTTTGATTCGTCGCTATAGCGATACCCGTCGCTTGCATCCGTTATCGACCAAAAACCTGTCATTAGAAAGTGCTATTGATGAAGAAAGTGACCTGTTGGAGCCTCTGCGCTCACGGGCTGATCTGATCATTGATACCTCTGAAATGTCAGTGCATGAATTGGCTGAGATGCTGCGTACCCGCCTGTTGGGTAAACGTGAACGCGAATTGACGATGGTGTTTGAGTCCTTTGGCTTTAAACACGGTATCCCCATCGATGCCGATTATGTTTTCGATGTGCGTTTCTTGCCAAACCCGCACTGGGACCCTAAATTACGCCCAATGACAGGTTTGGATAAGCCAGTAATCTCTTTCCTGGATCGCCATACCGAAGTACATAACTTTGTGTATCAGACCCGCAGCTATCTGGAACAGTGGCTGCCGATGCTGGAAACCAATAACCGCAGTTATTTGACGGTTGCCATTGGTTGTACTGGTGGTAAACACCGCTCGGTTTATGTCGCTGAACAGTTGGCCGATTATTTCCGCGCTCGCGGCAAAAATGTCCAATCACGCCATCGTACTCTGGAAAAGCGTAAATAATGACAATCAAGCAGACCGTTGAGATCAAAAACAAGTTGGGGATGCACGCCAGACCCGCAATGAAATTGTTCGAGCTGGTTCAGAGTTTTGATGCTGAAGTAATGTTACGCAACGACAGCGGTACCGAAGCTGAGGCCAGCAGTGTTATTGCACTGCTGATGCTGGATTCAGCCAAGGGCCGTCAGATTGAGGTTGAAGCGACCGGCCCTGATGAAATTCAGGCGCTGGCGGCAGTGATTGAGTTATTTAATTCCGGCTTTGATGAAGATTGATTTTCACCGCTCAGGTGAGCGGTGCCCAAACAATCACTAATGGGTGAAGCACACCACCTTTGCAATTCAACATTTTCACACCTATCCCCCTTAACCGTCGTCCACGCTGACCGATCCGCGTGATTATCGCCTTTTGGTGCTATCCCGGTCCTTTCAATTAAATACAGCGCCCCCCTTTTCACTGCCAGAATGCTAACTGATGGTCACCACCAACAGCATGACTCCCATCCCAGCTCCGATACTCCTCCCTTTCAGCGGCATCGATAAATCGTGATGTTCTTATCTGTTGGCCGATACAACGGAGTTTCCTGTTATATCAGTGCCGGCCACACCTGTTGCCCTCTATTCCCGATTGTTCCTCCATTTATAGCTCGCTATAGCTGGATTGATGTTTATTTTTGTGAAAATTTGAATTTTAAATCCAATTTAAATCAAAGCATTACATTACCTACGTTACCTATTGTTAACAATTGTGAGTTTAATCGCATTTACTTGCTGAAAAAACCCTTATTTTTAAC
>NZ_JAZGQA010000389.1:0-1392 GCF_048593855.1 Yersinia sp. 2542 StPb PI | reverse complement strand
AGTGGTTTGGCACTCCACATAACACCAATGACTTCTTTTTTATCATTATAAATAGGCAGCTTTTCACTGATAAAGGGGGTCAGAGTATCTTTACCATACCAATAATGTGTTTCTATGACAGTAACCCGATCTTGTGACTCTTCGGTTCTCTTATCATGCTCCATAAACTCGGGAGAAAATTCAGCCCAGTTAGCAGGAAACTCATCGTCCAGCTTCCCCTCTATCTCAAAGTTCAATGGTGTATTGGTATAAAGATAGGCTGCCTTGTTCATATAGATATGGCGGGAATTCAGATCTTTAATGCCCCATGGCTCACTGAGGTGCTCCATCATGGCAATAAGGCCCTTGAAATAAATTTCATTATTTTTATCGGGCAAATCCATTACGACCTCGCCGATTAAAACCGGTTAAATTTCTTTTGCCAGATAGTGCCGAGTATGTTTTTTGGCATATCCACATAAATCGCCATAGACACGATAGCCTAACTTTTCATAAAAACCTCTGGCCTGGAAATCGAAAGTATCTACATAAGCCATATGACAGCCGCGTTTTATGGCTTCTTCTTCTGCTTTTTCCATTAATTGGCGACCATAGCCACTTTTACGATATTCATCACTGACCCAAAGATATTGGACCTCAAGCCCACCCCACCAGGTCCTGGCAACCAATCCTGCCACAATTTTGCCGTTGTCGTTGGTAACCGTTAAGAATAGCGGATGAATGTCTACAGCTTCAGTTTTATTATTGTGAGCCCAAAGACTATCAATGACATACTCTTCGTCTTGTGGGTTTGGCGTATCCGTGACGTTAATATTCATTTTCGTAACATACCTTCCTATATTAATAATTCAAATTGCAATCAAATTAATAAACTCCAACTGATTTTAATATCACTTTTCTTAAAGTGTTACAAGAGTGGTTTTCACCCGTTCCCACAATGGCGTTAAGTGTTTATATTTAATGTGACAGAGCTAAAAAATACCAACTTATCTCGTGAATGTTATCTGTTTGGCCTGCTCTGTCTGCAAATACTGATTTCGCCTCACCAGGGCTTTATCGGGGAAACCTATCAATAACTCACGGCTCCACCTGTAGAGCAAGGCTAACTTGCCAAAGGGGGGCCGCTCATCCTCCCCAAAATCCATAAATTTTATTGCTTAATATGCTCATTTAGCGTCTACCCAGTCAAAAACTGGCCGTTCCGTTTTTATTTACCACTCACTATGGGCTTGAGATCAAGCTTGTCGAGAGATCCTCAACAGTAGGTCTGTACTCAATATCGTGTTTTAGTACCAGTCCGGCATAAATATTTCTGTATTGTCGCAAATCGGAAGAGTTGACCGCCAACAGGCCATCGGATTTACAATCTCTCTTCCATGAGAATAAAGATCA
>NZ_JAZGQA010000388.1:0-1392 GCF_048593855.1 Yersinia sp. 2542 StPb PI | reverse complement strand
ATAATTACCAAATTAAATATGTTTATCATGACCTGATTATATTATGGAGAAATTATGAATTTTCTACGCCAATGCCACCAGTTCTCTTGCCAAGATAGATAGAGCTGCTCATCCGCCCATTCTTATCAGCGCTAAAAATGGGCGAATGTCAGGCTTATAGGTCTATATTCAACGCGCAACGGCCTCTATTATCGATACGTAACTGCCGGTATTTATGATGCGGTTTAGTTTCAGATCGGCTCCGGCGAGTATCACTTTCAGCTCAGCTTCGGTGCGTTCTCTCCCACCGTCAAAGCTCCCCATCAAGAGCAGATCCATATTTTTCCCGAAGTGAGGGGTATTTCCTTCAGGAATAATGGTATCCATAATGAGGACTTTTCCATTAGGAAGCATGGCCTTACGACAATTATGGAGTATTAGTGTTGTCTTTTCATCCGGCCAGTCATGAGTGATATATTTTAATAAGTAAAAATCTGCCGGAGGACATGATTCGAAGAAACTGCCAGGCTGGAGCCTCCATCTTGAGTCATCCCCCAGTTCACCAAGACGATGTCTTTCCAGCACCGGAGTTTGATCGAACAAAATACCGTGCAGTGTCGTATTAGCCTGTAATACTTTTAGCAGCAAGCCGCCTAACCCCCCCGCAATATCAACAACGGTGGCATGGTCTGGGAAATGATAGCTACGTACCAGAGCCAGGTTTTCCACCGCCGACATCGAGGACATCCCGGTGTGAAAATCATATTCAGGAGAGCGAGTCTGTGGTTGCGACCAGTATTCGAAGAACGACACGCCATATAGTTGTTTAAAAGCAGAGTGGCCGCGAACGCTTTCAACGATATTCCCCAGCGGGCCCCAAAATGTCTCATCGGTTAACATCAGTACCGCAGAACGAAGCGAATGCGAGGTCGCGGTACACAAAAACTCAGCCGCTGGCGTGAGTGTAAATCGCTGCCCATCAACTTCTTTAAAGATATTTCGCGTTGCAAGCAATCGCATCACTCGATGCAGTTGCTGTGGATCAACCTCCAATTCTGTTGCAAGTTCCTGTACCGTTTTTGGCCTTTGTATAAGATGGTCGGCAACCCCCAAAATAGCCGCTGCCCGCAGTGACGCTTGATAAGTAAAGCCCATTGCTTGATCCAGTAAAAATAATGCTGCCGTCTCACTTTCAGGAGAAAAAGTCGTATTAGTTGTCATGCTTATAATACCTCAAATTAAATATTCAATAAGAGTTATAATCGCAATACCCAGAGCCAACCTCCTGCCTATACCCGGCAGAAAGTTAGTTCAGATATATAATGATTGCTAAAAATAACCACGCCACTAATTAGCGGCAGATATATTTAAAGAGGATTTGTTCTGGTTTAGTTACGTTCGGCACTTGATGTT
>NZ_JAZGQA010000387.1:0-1399 GCF_048593855.1 Yersinia sp. 2542 StPb PI | reverse complement strand
ACTCATTTTTACGCACAACTCACACTTTGCATAAAAAACCGTTTGCCATACTCGCAGTGTTTTGTAGGCAAAACGTTATTAATATCAAAGTTCATTGATAAATTGAAAGCCTACCTTTTTTTTCACAATGGCTGAAGGTTGGCTGATCACATCCGATACCAGTGCGCGTTTCCCTTTTTTGGCCAAATAGTCGGCTAATGCTCTGATAGCCGCGGTACCTGCGCCTCTGATAGTGCCTTCAGCCATTGGATAAAGCACGTAAGCTGGGTCAGTCAATGAACCGGCAACACCAACATCAAACTCATTAATATCCACTGCCAGCGTGATGCTAATGACCACCCCTGATAAACGAACAATCACATAGATATAATCATCGCGGGCCGTTCTTAGCCAACTCTGCACCACGCCACTCACCAGACTCGAGGCGGAAATAACCGCATCCATCCCTTTATACACATTGGGATTGTCAATACTTTCAATATCCGTCTCGGTTTTCAAGGTGTGCCAGGCCCGACTGTAAACTCGTTCCCATTCTTCGATATACGGGAGGATATTGTCCCTGGCAGCCAGCGAGTTTTCGGTAACGCCGCTAATGATTTCAATATCAAAATGCATTTCAGGCTGTTCTAGCCATTGATTGTTTTCCCGTCTTCTGGGGATGGTTTCGACAAACTGGAAATTTTGCAGTGCCAACTCATAGCGTCCTTGAGGTAGTATCTGTGCTACTTGTGGTATTTCGGCGTTAGAATCCAGAACATTACGATATAAATAATCGGCATAGCTGAGCTGTGAAAAATCAAATGCTGTTTTTAACATTATCGCATTATCAATATTATTAGCGACATAGAGCTGGACACTTTCAATAAACCGCGCATCGGTCACTGTGTCTGATGCCGCATAGCCGGTATCGCCTACGCTGATAATCCGCTCAATAACCCGACCAAAATTTTCGGCGTTCCAACTGTCAAGACTGCCACCAAAGAGCATGGTAAAGTCAGTCAAAATACTCAATGTCCAATCAATACAAGGGGGAATAAGCTGGCGGCGAAAACGTAGATGAGGCAGCACTTCATCTTTCATTGAAACTTTACAGGCCAGCGCACTGGCCGGTACCGTCAATGATTTCCCGTTCATATCAGAATTAATTTGAGTCAATATGCCAACCGCCTCAGTTGGCAGCGGTGCCAAGAACACGTCAGCAGACAACGCTTCTTTCGTCATTAATCTAGGGAGGGGCTTCGAAGAGCCGGATACTTGCAATATCTTATTGTTACCGCCACTGAAAAAATCATAAATATTGGTGACAAACCGGTCTACCTGATTACACCGCCCTTGGACAACATAATTATAAATATTAAGCAGGGGAAGTAACCAGCAAGCGCTTTTCCCAACAAAACTG
>NZ_JAZGQA010000386.1:0-1412 GCF_048593855.1 Yersinia sp. 2542 StPb PI | reverse complement strand
CCGTTAAATAAATATCCCAACAAAAATAAAACCTCTTTTTATTAAACTTAAAGATAATTGATATTTGCAATATTGTCGGAATAATCTCATATAGCTAAAGAAGCCAAACCCACAACCAGCAAGTGATTCGAGCTGCATTTATGCTAGCCCCTCACTAATCCCGATGAACTTACTCAAGTAAGTGATTCGGGTAAGTGAACGCCGCTAACACCCCTGCAAGTTCAAGTAAGAAGGGGATAGGTAAATTAAACAGCTATGGGTTACTGTTACTCCTATCGCAGAAACGATTGGAGCACGTTATGACCTCAATGCCACGTACCCTTTTCATCTTGAACGGTAAGGAATCGGGTAATCTTGAAGTTCGCAATGCCGTCAAGAACTTGCGTGATGAAGGCATTATGCTTCATGTTCGAGTCACTTGGGAACACGGGGATGCGAAGCGTTATGTTGGCGAAGCTGCCGGTCTGGGGGTCGATACGGTAATTGCAGGCGGGGGAGATGGCACTATTAATGAAGTCGCCAGCGCGCTGATGGCCCTGCCCTCCTACAACCGCCCCAATTTAGGTATTGTGCCCTTAGGTACAGCCAACGATTTTGCCACCAGTTGTAACATTCCCCTGCACATAGAAAATGCATTTCAATTGGCAGTCAAAGGCCGGGCGGTCACCATTGATATCGCGCGAGTAAATAGCGAACACTACTTTATCAATATGGCGACCGGTGGCTTTGGCACCCGCATTACCACTGAGACACCGGAAAAACTCAAAGCCGTACTGGGTGGGGCTTCATACTTTATTCATGGCCTGATGCGTATGGATGCGATTAAAGCAGACAGTTGTGAAATACATGGGCCGGGTTTCGAATGGGCGGGTGATGCACTGGTAATAGGTATCGGCAACGGTCGGCAAGCCGGTGGTGGACAGCCTCTCTGCCCCGATGCGCTAGTTAATGATGGCTTGCTGCAATTGCGGTTGCTGACCGCAGAAGAATTGCTTCCTGCCCTACTGACCAGCGTGTTCAGTGGTGAGAAAAATAAAAATGTAGTGGAGGCTACCTTGCCTTGGCTGGAAATCACAGCCCCCCATGACATCACTTTTAATCTGGATGGCGAACCACTGGCAGGCAAGCATTTCCGTATCGAAATAATCCCCAATGCGATTGGCTGCCGTCTGCCGCCAAATTGTGAACTGCTGGGCTAAATATCTATCCGTGGGCTATCTTCAGTTAGCCCATGATCCCTCTCGATTTTATTACCCTTATCGCTCTGCCTAACTCAACGTTGACCTGGCTTTAGCTCGAGTTAACGCATTTTTTTACACAAAAACCTTTCATTTCAAACCTCTTTTCTTTTACATTTAATTTTCACTTTGAAAGGTTTTACTTTCAAAGTGTGATCCATATGCAATAAATAG
>NZ_JAZGQA010000385.1:0-1418 GCF_048593855.1 Yersinia sp. 2542 StPb PI | reverse complement strand
CTATCAATTCTTTCTTAATGTACTCGATGTTTACGGATATACCGTAGTGGAAATGCCTAATAATATCTTGAAGGTAATACCATCAAAACGAGCTAAAGGTTCAGTTGTTCCTACACTAAGAGAATCGGGGGAAACTTATGGGGATGAACTTATCAATAGAATATTCCCACTTAAACATATCTCTGCCAAGAGTCTTGCCCCACTATTGCGCCAGTTAAATGATAATTCTGAATCTGGTAATATTATTCACTATGAGCCATCAAATACTATATTAATTACGGGACGCGCTGTTGTAGTAAACCGCTTGTACTCGATAATCAATACATTCGACCAAGCCGGAGATATAGATGTTGAATACTATAAATTGAACCATGCTAATGCTGTTGATGTGACTAAACTAGTCAATGAAATCATAAATCAAACAACTTCCAACAAACAAGAGCCATTCAATTTAGGAAGAATAATTGCTGATGATAGGACTAACTCTGTATTGGTGAGTGGTGATAGCCATATCAGAAAAAAAGCTATTAAAATGATAAAGGAGCTTGACCATCAACAGAATAGTTATGGAAACACAAAAGTTATATATATGAAATATGCTCAAGCATCGAAGCTTTTGGAGGTGCTAACTGGCATTGGCCAAGGTTTTCTCAGTAACAAAAAAACAAACTCGACAGGCAAGAAACAGAGTGGAAATATTGCCATCAAGGCATATGATCAAACAAATGCTTTGGTCATTACAGCTGAACCGAAAATGATGAGAGAGTTAGACTTGGTTATCGAAAAGTTAGATATCAGACGAGCTCAAGTCCTGGTCGAGGCCATCATAGTTGAGACCCAAAATGGAGAGGGATTAAACCTTGGCATACAATGGGAAAATAAATTTTCTGGTGGAGTCAACTTTATCCAAAACTCAGGAAGGACAAGAAATAATAGTGATGGTCTACTGCCCATGGCAATTACAGGATTAACTGCAGGCTTTTATAAAGGTAACTGGAGTGGTTTATTTACTACCCTGGCAACTAATTCAAATAATAATATTCTGGCAACACCGAGTATTGTCACGTTGGATAATATGGAGGCTGAGTTTAATGTGGGTCAAGAGGTTCCTGTACTGACATCGACACAAACAACATCTACAGATAGGGTCTATAACTCAATCTCAAGGCAAAATGTTGGTGTCATGTTGAAAGTGAAACCACAGATAAACAAAGGTGATTCGGTTCTTCTTGAAATCCGACAGGAGGTATCAAGTATTGCTGACGGTTCTGACGTCACTGCTAATAATTTAGGCTCTATTTTTAACAAGAGAGTCGTTAATAATGCAGTTTTGGTAAAAAGTGGTGAGACGGTTGTTGTGGGTGGGCTATTAGATAAAAAGATAAATAAAACAGTAAATAAAGTCCCTATCTTGGGGG
>NZ_JAZGQA010000384.1:0-1434 GCF_048593855.1 Yersinia sp. 2542 StPb PI | reverse complement strand
AATAATAATTGATCAAGAACACGGCTTTACCATTCGCTTTACCCGGTGTGACGTTCGCTTCTGTTTGAATATAGCGGGCAGACAGCGGAACACGGATTGTAGAACTGCCGTCTTTTGGCAGCGTCACTGTTTGTTCTGCCGCAAAGTTAAACAGCGTTGGGGTTTGGCTACTACTTCCCCAACCAATCTGGATACCTACGCCCGATGCTGCACCGGATACCGTCGAGTCGATAGCCATAATCCCATTGGCGGCATCAATTACATTGGTAGCAGGTGTCAGGCGCACGCCAATACCGTTATTGAGCGAGTTGGATGTACTCCCCATTCCGGTATTGTAATTCATCAATATCGTCGTATTGGTACTGTTATAAAAACCGTAGAATCTAGGGCAATTTATGAGGTTAATTGACGCATCAATCCAAGGTGTTGTTGAGTTTATCCCCCTAAAAATTTCATTTTTGTCATAACGTCCCAATGCAACCGTGACATCTGGTGTGGTGCAGGTTTGCGTAGACACCGTCAGGGTTCCCTGAAAATTGATATTGTAAAAAGTAAACGGCAACCCGGTGACGGGAACAGAACCCGCATGAGTATTCACCGCGGGCTCAAGCGTAGTCGTGATACTCGGGAAATTTGCACCGCTAATCGTAAAGCTACCGGGGGTAATAGCCCCCGTTTTAATGAGCGAGACATAACGTGTTGAACCGCTAAAATCCAAGGCGCCGCCTAATTCATTGCCTACCTGCCTTATAGGGTTCTCTGTATCCGTCGTCACCGCAGGCCGGTTAACTATTATCGGATTGCCATCTGGGCTTCGTGAAATGGCCACACCAATCCCCGGAATATTGGTCTGATAAACGGCACCCGCAAACGGACCGGTCATCAAGCCGCTCAGAGGGAGTGGGGCATGGCTAATCAACGTTGAACTGCTGAACCAAAATGATTTACCTACGTCAGCCTGTGCCCACTGGCATCCCATCTTAGTGTTTCTCATCAACCAGCTGCCTTGATACAGCACCGTCCCTACGGGAATATCGACCCCCGCCGAAATCACCGGCGGAGTCAACGGCACGGTTTCCGTTTGAGTGGCGCCAGCATCAAACGAACAATTCGCCACGGCCCAGCTACTGGTGCTGATAACACTTAACAAGAGGCCGCCAAATAGCACACCCACTTTATTCATAGATAGTTTCATACATCATTGCCTCTTTTTCTGGCAGTAAATAGCATTGGGTTAGCGCCTTCCTGCAGCGTTATCGTCTTTTCCGCTGAAAAAATACGTCATATCGAAGCCTTTACTCACGAAGCGATTGCTCCTGAGGCACACAGGTCGAGGTAAACCGCATCATCGCGCTGACTTTACCGTTGGCTAATTGCGGCGGCAGAATATAGTTCAGGTAACATTGCTGGCCGGTACCTTCACCCCAACTGACT
>NZ_JAZGQA010000383.1:0-1468 GCF_048593855.1 Yersinia sp. 2542 StPb PI | reverse complement strand
CCTATAAAAAATTATCTGAAATAAAAAATAACTACGATGTTAGTGTGTTTTCTGCGTGATTTGGCCTCAAACCCCAGTAGCACTCAACAGCAGAATGATAAGCTGTTAGTGCTACTGGTTTAATCGCGCCGACTGAGGTTAGCGCTTCTTGCGGTTACGATGCATATCTATGGCGACGGCACTGACAATAATGATGCCTTTGATTATGTCCTGAATGTAGGAGTCCACACCAATAAAAGTAAAACCACTCTTAATCAATCCTAAAATTACGGCGCCAATTACTGTACCGGTGATACGGCCGACCCCACCCATCAAGCTGCTACCACCAATAACGGCAGCCGCAATCGCATCCAATTCATAAGATTGGCCCATGCTTGATTGCCCGCTACTCACCCGGGCGGCCAAAACCACGCCCGCCAAGCCAGCTAATCCCCCGGCAATGGTATAAACCGTTACCAGATATTTATTAACGTTAATGCCTGATACTTTTGCTGAAATCATATTCCCGCCGATGGCATAGACGTATTTACCATAACGGGTGTGTTTCAGTGCAATATGGAATATCACCGCAATAACCAAAAAAATGATAACGGGCATAGCACCTTGCCCAATCGCGGTAAAATCATCGGAGAGAAAACTTACCGGATTGCCTTTAGTGTAATATTGGGCAAGCCCTCTGGCAGAAACCATCATTCCTAATGTAGCGATAAAGGGAGGAATACCTGTACGGGTTATCAAGAAACCATTAATAAATCCACACAGTATCCCGACCCCTATTCCTGCAATAATAGGGATAGCCGCGGGTAAATCCAATAAGTGCGGATACATAGGTGAAATACTTTCTGATGTCTGTGCCAGACTCGCCGCGACAACAGCCGTTAATGCAATTAAAGAGCCGGATGAGAGATCAATGCCGGTAGTGATAATAACTTGTGTCACCCCGACGGCAATGATACCGATAATAGCCACTTGCAGAACGATCAATAATAGCCGATTAGGATTCAATAAAAATGATTGGTCGCGAATAAACCAGCCAAGGAACTCAAAAATCAATGCAATACCGATCATGACAATAAAAATACCGGTATCTTTAGGTAATTTTCCTTTAAATCCAGACATGAATGAATGTGTTTTTGTTGACTCAACCGTTAATGATTTAGCAAATTTAACATTACTCATTATCGTTACCTTCCAGTAATTATTCTGAGGCCAGTGCCATTATCTTTTCTTGACTAGCATCTTGTTTATCTAATATTCCAGTGATGTGTCCGCTGTGCATGACCATAACTCTATCACTCATACCAAGAATTTCAGGTAGCTCAGAGGAAACTAAAATAATGGCTACACCACGATTCGCCAGTTCACTAATTAAACGATAAATTTCTGATTTTGCCCCAACGTCAATACCTCGAGTGGGTTCATCCAGAATAAGTATTTTGGGTTGAGCTAATAACCAGCGTGCTATGAG
>NZ_JAZGQA010000382.1:0-1490 GCF_048593855.1 Yersinia sp. 2542 StPb PI | reverse complement strand
ATTGTATAAATAATAGTCGCACCACGCCGAAAGAACATTGTTTCAGCACCTTGGTTGCGGTCGATGTTTTGTTATGTCCAAGCTAATGCTATTTTTTAACAAGTCACAGCAGTAAAATCCGGCGTTGTCTGTTAAAACATTAAAAAATACACCATGATTAGTACAGATGCTTAATTAGTTCAAAATCTAATGAGTGCCTAAAAAACAGTGCGATGGCCACCTTGCCATGACTTTCGATGTGAGAACCCATTGATGAATTACCCGCAGCAGCGCCGTTTCGATTTACCTAAACTGATGTTTGGGGTGATATTCATTATGATAATGATTATCGCCAGTTTCTGGGTGGTACAGCCTTTTATTATGGGTTTTGCCTGGGCGGGCATGGTAGTCATTGCGACCTGGCCACTGCTGATTAGGCTGCAAAGGCTACTTTGGGGTAAGCGCTGGCTGGCTGCTATTGTCATGACTCTGCTGCTGGTGTTGCTGTTTGTCATCCCGATAGCCCTACTGGTCAGCAGCCTGGTGGAAAACAGCGGCCCGCTTATCCAGTGGGCATCTAGCCCGTCTAATGTGCGCATGCCGGATATGACCTGGTTGCAATCGATCCCTATGGTGGGGAACAAACTCTATAGTAGTTGGCATACATTGGTTGCCGGTGGTGGCAATGCGATGATCGCCAAAGTTCAACCCTATATTGGTGCGGCCGCGACCTGGCTGGTAGCTCAAGCCGCCCATGTCGGTTATTTTTTGATTCATCTGGCGCTGATGGTGCTATTCAGTGTTTTACTCTATTTCCATGGTGAGCAAGTCGGGCTGGGTATCCGCCATTTTGCGGTGCGCGCTGCCGATAAACGTGGCGATGCCGTCGTGGTGCTGGCCGCTAAAGCTATCCGGGCCGTCGCATTGGGGGTCGTGGTCACCGCACTGGTACAGGCAGTGCTGGGTGGGATTGGGCTGGCGATTGCGGGCATTCAATACGCCACACTGTTTACCGTATTAATGTTTATCTGCTGCGTAGCTCAACTTGGGCCACTGTTGATACTGGTCCCGGCGATTATCTGGTTGTATTGGACCGGTGATACCACCTGGGGTACGGCACTGCTGGTTTGGAGCTGTATCGTTGGTACTATGGATAACGTTTTGCGCCCCTACCTTATCCGTATGGAAGCCGATATGCCGATGATTCTCATCCTGTCCGGGGTGATTGGTGGCTTGTTGTCATTCGGCATGATTGGCTTGTTTATTGGGCCGGTGGTGTTAGCCATCTCCTATCGCCTGACTTCTGCCTGGGTCAATGAAGCACCGGAGCCTGAAGAGAGTATGAAGGAAGTTGCCAAGCATTTAGAAGAGCTTTAGCACTTACCGGGGTTTGGTAGTTATGCTGCCGAACCCCTATTATCCAGCGACATTCGCTATTAACAATTAAGAACAACCGTTTTAATTCCTCTATTTCTATTCTCAACCTGTATTTCATTAGTTATTAAATAGAA
>NZ_JAZGQA010000381.1:0-1493 GCF_048593855.1 Yersinia sp. 2542 StPb PI | reverse complement strand
TGCCGTTACCGTTGCCTTTAAATAATTACCCAATGGTATTTGCACCGGAACAATGCCCGAAGGCTAACGGAGTGGTTCGAGATAGCTTCTCTCTTAATCAGGCATATATTTCTGATTATCGTGAAAGTGATGGACGAAGGAAAATAGACAAAATAACTTTAGCGGACTGGGTAAAAGCGGAAGGGAAACTAACTGTTACTGTTTTGGATGACAGTAGGTCGGTACGGTTTGATTTCGATTTTAGTCATCTTATTCCTAATAGTTTATATACAGTAATGAGCCTTAGAGAAGATGATTTAAATCCAGATATGCTAACCAGACCTGGACCCCTTGGTATTCCAAATGTATTTATTACTGATGCACATGGATGTGCATCTTATTGGGCTATTTTAGATAATCCATTTCCAGCGAAAGTAAATAAAGAGGCTAATCGTATTATCAATGTAGTCGTGCTTTTTATGAGTTCACAGCAAAGCTATGGCGGAGCAATAGGGCTATATGGATTAGGCGGCGACATTCATGCTCATCTGAAGTTAAAACAGTCAGACTTTCACAATATTACGACACTAGGGTAGATAATTATGCCAATTATTAAGATAACGGCCTGGCCATTTGCTAATGAAAAATCGGCTAGTTTACTTATTGCAGACATCACACGAGTAGTTCATACCCAGCTAGGTTGCCCATTAGATAAAATTACAGTTTATATTGAAGAGGTCTCACCTGCTCGGTGGGGGGATGCCGGTATTGCAGGAAATGACCCTGATTTTAAGGAAAAAAGTCGAAGAATGCGCTATGAGGATGGAGAATAAATATGTGCCGGACTGCGTTTTATGATGTGGATGATACGCTAATAAATATAAAAAGCATGTTTGATTTCTTCCATTTTTGGGCAAGTGAAAATAAATTAGACAGTCAGAAAGAAAAATTTTATTCACAGTTTTCTGTTCTGGCTAGAAAAACGAATAGCCGCGAGGAATTAAATAGAACTTATTATCGTTTTTTTAAAGACGTCCCTTTATTAAAAATTGAAGAGTGTGCAGTTAGCTGGTTCAAAAAAACATTTTCAACTACTGATATATTCATAACTTACACATTAAAAAGTATTCTAGCGCATAGAGTTTTAGGTCATAATATAGTGTTAGTGTCTGGCTCAATGGCTCCGTTATTAAAACCTATCGCTAGGTTATTAGGTGTTACAGATATTCTCTGCACAGAATTAGTCATTGACAATTCAGGAGTAGTAACTGGGGAAATTTTAGGAACGCAAACAATTGGTGATGGTAAAGCTTTTGTTATTAGGCAATATGCCGAAAAAAATAACATTAAGCTATCGACGTGTTTTGCCTATGGGGATGATGTTTCTGATATACCTATGCTTTCCTGTGTTGGCCATCCAGTATGTATTGGTGAGGGAACGAAACTCAGTAATTATGCAGCAGATAATAAATGGCTTACTGTGAGTATTTAATTAACATTACCAGAATGCACAT
>NZ_JAZGQA010000380.1:0-1498 GCF_048593855.1 Yersinia sp. 2542 StPb PI | reverse complement strand
ATGAGAAGTAGTCATTAGGCTCCCATATTTTCCGTCATCAACCATTATTACATTACCGGCCCCCAAGGTAACTTTATTGAAGTTAGGGTCAAAGCTACAACCATCACAGGTAACTCCATTGGGATTTGCCAGGATATAATCCGCGTCAGCGCCTACCAAATGTTGACGGCCAAGCAGAATGGAAGGATTATCACCAACAACTTCATTTAAAATCACTTCAGCTCCACGCCCTCCCGTAGCCAGGTTTGGATTAGCAGCAATGCTTTCCTTATCGTAATTTGTATTTTGTATTGAGTTATTAAATACCGCTCCTGGCTTATCTACGTTAAAGTCTTGATATTGGTTGTGAGATAACCCCGATTCAGACGGTGGGGCGATATTTATTAGCACAGCACCATTGTCCAAATGACTAATTTCAGGGCGATTAGCCTTCTCTCCTGCTGCTTCTATTCCTGCAGCATAACTTATTGATACCGGGGTGAGAATCATCGATATCAAGACAGCCAGTTTACCACCCGATGAGAGTGTGAATTTTTTTGTTTTCATTTAAATATCCTAATTTAGTGGTTTATATATACCCTAAATAATTTGAATTGCAGGAAGGCGGCAACTGAGCAACTCCCCAGAAACTTACATCAATAAGTGACTGAGCTAAATCAAGGCAGCCAACGCACATGCAACTTGCAACTTGCAACTTGCAACTTGCAGTATAATAGGTATAGTGAGATAAAACTAAAACGTATAACTCGACTTTAATAAATACTGGACAGGCTCACTTCTTTTATTATTATCTGATAACCAAAAACCACGACTGGCTTCCAAATCAAATTGTATACTTTTATAATACAATGCCAGGCCCGCACTCAGGCCAACATTACTTTGCCAACCTTGCGTACTGCCATGTGATAAAACACGGCCACTATCAACACCCACTCTTGGTATTACTGTCGTTTCTCCCAACCAAAAATAACGCGACAACGTATTCTTTAGATACCAACCACTATCACCAGACAGCACTCCACGGCTAAATCCACGTAAGGCATTACGATCAGTTAGACTTAACCGTTCTGAAGCCATCAGTGGTTTTCGACTATATTCTCCAACTAATGAACTATTGATCTGATAAGGTGAGTCAAATAGATGAAAACGTCTATTTAAGTTAATTATCATTTTACTCTTGGTAAAATCACGGTTCTGAGCATGTTTATTTTTTGAAAAACCCAACCACGGCAACCCTTTATCGACCGAGAAATTAAAACTCATCGTACCATTAGGTATAATACGAAAATGATTAACCCCCAACTCTAGTGATGTATACTGATAACTATTAACGTTTACTTTAGTATCATTAATAAATGAATTTCCTTTTTTATGCTTTAAAGTTGAACTTAGCGTATTAATTTGTTGACTATTTCTATAAAACATAAAATCAGTTTCAAAACAGTATTGCTGCACTCCTCCACTAAATTTTATAATTCTCGTCGTCGGTTTGTCATAA
>NZ_JAZGQA010000037.1:0-29322 GCF_048593855.1 Yersinia sp. 2542 StPb PI | reverse complement strand
AGTAGCTGGAATTACTGGCGGAAAAATAGCCCGTTTATCATGACGTTAATTTCTATTACAACCACTAAAATAGCCCCTTCTACGAGATATATCTCAAAAACGGCCCATAAATATTGTCAAAGCGCATCGGCTCTGGCTTGACAAGGTTTTCATACCATCCGTAAACTCTTTAATGTGGGGATTTGTGGGGTAAAGTGGCGAATTGGGTCATGAAGGGGTAACTCAGTCATGTTTCGTGGTGCAACGATGGTTAACCTCGACAGTAAAGGGCGGCTTGCCGTACCTACCCGTTATCGGGATCTACTGAATGAGGAATCGCAGGGCCAGATGGTCTGTACCATAGACCTTCACCAACCATGCCTGTTGCTTTATCCACTCCCTGAATGGGAAATCATTGAACAAAAATTATCCCGTCTGTCGAGCATGAATCCGGCTGAACGTCGGGTTCAGCGTTTGCTGTTAGGGCACGCCAGTGAATGTCAGATGGATGGTGCTGGGCGCTTACTGATCGCAGGAACACTGCGACAGCATGCCGGGCTGAATAAAGAAGTGATGCTGGTTGGGCAGTTCAACAAGTTTGAACTGTGGGATGAACAGACCTGGTATCAACAAGTCAAGGATGACATCGACGCAGAACAGTCCACTCAGGAACCATTGTCTGAGCGGCTACAGGACTTATCGCTATAAGCATGGTAGATAACAACAAAATTGTAGATAACAACTACAAGCATACAAGCGTATTGCTGGATGAGGCGGTAAATGGCCTGAACATCCGCGATAACGGCATCTATATTGACGGAACTTTTGGCCGTGGTGGCCATTCGCGTCTGATTCTGTCCCAGCTTGGGCCAGAAGGGCGTCTGATTGCAATTGACCGTGACCCACAAGCTATCGAAGCGGCAAAATCTATTACAGATCCGCGTTTCTCTATCGTACACGGTCCTTTTTCCGAGTTAGCACATTATGTGCGAGAGCTGGACTTAGTGGGCCGGATTGACGGTGTATTGCTGGATCTCGGGGTTTCATCACCACAGTTGGATGACCCTGAGCGTGGCTTCTCTTTCATGCGTGACGGGCCGTTGGATATGCGCATGGACCCCTCCCGTGGATTATCTGCTGCTGAATGGTTGATGAAAGCCAGCGCTGACGATATCGCGTGGGTGCTGAAAACCTTTGGTGAAGAGCGTTTTGCCAAGCGTCTGGCCAAAGCCATTGTGGAGCGCAACCTTACTCAACCGATGACTCGCACCAAAGAGCTGGCGGATTTGATTGCCAACGCCAGCCCATTTCGCGAAAAGCACAAACATCCTGCTACCCGTAGCTTCCAGGCTATTCGTATCTATATCAATAGTGAGTTGGAAGAGATTGAGCGCGCACTTGATGGCGTACTTGAAGTCCTGGCCCCTGCGGGCCGTTTGTCAGTGATTAGCTTCCACTCTCTTGAAGATCGCATTGTTAAAAACTTTATTCGTCATCACAGCCGTGGACCACAGGTGCCGGCGGGGTTGCCATTGACGGAAGCGCAGTTGCGCAGCATGGGTGGGCGCACATTGAAATCGGTTGGCAAGATGATGCCTCCAGATGCTGAAGTGGCTGAAAACCCACGGGCACGAAGCTCGGTATTGCGTTTTGCCGAGAGGATTAAAGAGTGATAGGCAGCGAACGCCACGGTTTAGTTGGGGTCATCGGCGGTGATTTAATCCGCAATGCGAAGATCCCGTTGATTTTACTGATCGCGGTGTTGGTATCTGCTGTTTTCGTGGTAACCACCGCCCACCGTACACGCTTGTTGACCGCAGAGCGTGAGCAGTTGGTGCTGGAACGGGACGCGCTGGATATCGAGTGGCGTAACCTGATTCTGGAAGAGAATGCGTTGGGTGACCACAGTCGTGTGGAAAGTATCGCGACTGACAAATTGAAAATGCAACATGTTGATCCATCACAAGAAAATATTGTGGTTAAACAATAAATTTCTCCAATAAATAAAGGAATGAGTCGCCACCATGACGCCTAGCAGCCAAGGTAACGGATGAAAGCAACGCGCCCCGGGAAGTTAAAGCTCCAGGAAGAACAAGCCAGCTTTATTAGCTGGCGTTTTGCGTTGCTGTGCGGCTGTATTTTACTGGCATTGGTCGGTTTGATGTTACGTACTGCATACCTGCAAGTGATTAACCCTGACAGACTGGTGCGTGAGGGTGATATGCGCTCGTTGCGGGTACAGGAAGTGCCAACAGCCCGTGGCATGATCAGTGACCGTTCAGGCCGCCCGTTGGCGGTTAGCGTACCGGTTAATGCGGTTTGGGCAGATCCGAAAGAGCTGACCGAGCGCGGGGGGATTACGTTAGATACTCGCTGGAAAGCGCTATCGGATGCACTGGAAATCCCACTGGATCAATTGGTGGCCCGAATTAATGCTAACCCGAAGGGACGTTTCGTTTATCTGGCGCGTCAGGTTAATCCCGCGATTGGCGACTATATCCATAAACTGAAACTCCCCGGTATCTATTTGCGCCAGGAATCACGCCGTTACTATCCGGCAGGCCAAGTTATGGCACACATTATCGGTGTGACCAACATCGATAGCCAAGGTATTGAAGGGGTTGAGAAAAGTTTTGACCGTTGGCTTACCGGGCAACCGGGTGAGCGTACGGTACGTAAAGACCGCTATGGCCGTGTCATTGAGGATATCTCTTCTGTCGATAGTCAGGCAGCACATAATCTGGTGTTGAGTGTTGATGAGCGTTTACAGGCGCTGGTGTATCGCGAATTGAACAATGCGGTGGCATTCAACAAAGCAGAATCAGGCACTGCGGTGCTGGTAGATGTGAGTACCGGCGAAGTATTAGCAATGGCAAATAGCCCGTCTTATAACCCGAATAACCTGACCGGAACGCCGAAAGATGCCATGCGTAACCGGGCGATAACCGATATTTTTGAACCCGGCTCCACAGTGAAGCCCATGGTAGTGATGACGGCATTGCAGCATGGCGTTGTGAAAGAAAACAGCGTGCTGAACACCTTGCCGTACTTTGTTAACGGTCACCAGATTAAAGACGTGGCCCGTTATGCAGAACTATCTGTGACCGGGATCTTGCAGAAGTCGAGTAACGTCGGCGTTTCTAAGCTGGCGTTAGCGATGCCATCCTCAGCGTTAGTAGATACTTACTCACGGTTTGGGTTTGGGAAAGCGACCAATTTGGGGTTGGTCGGAGAAAGCAGTGGCTTATATCCTAAAAAACAACGGTGGTCTGACATAGAGAGGGCCACCTTCTCTTTCGGCTACGGGCTAATGGTAACACCGTTACAACTAGCGCGAGTCTATGCAACCATCGGCAGCATGGGGATTTATCGCCCGCTGTCGATCACTAAAGTTGACCCGCCAGTGGCCGGTGAACGCGTTTTCCCTGAACCGCTGGTTCGTACCGTGGTTCATATGATGGAAAGCGTGGCATTACCTGGCGGCGGGGGCACCAAAGCCGCCATTAAAGGCTACCGTATTGCCATTAAAACCGGTACCGCCAAGAAAGTTGGCCCGGACGGTAAATATATGGACCGATACCTCGCTTACACCGCCGGCGTAGCGCCCGCGAGTAACCCTCGATTTGCTCTGGTTGTGGTCATCAATGACCCGCAGGCAGGGAAATATTACGGTGGTGCGGTTTCTGCACCGGTGTTCGGTGCCATCATGGGCGGCGTCCTGCGTACCATGAACATTGAGCCAGATGCGTTACCCACCGGTGATAAAAGCGAATTAGTGATTAATACAAAAGAGGGTTCAGGTGGCAGATCGTAACTTGCGCGACTTACTCGCTCCTTGGGGGCTAGACGTCCCGGAGCGTGCGCTACGGGAAATGACATTAGACAGCCGTGTTGCCGCTGCCGGGGATTTGTTTGTCGCCATTGTCGGCCATCAGACGGACGGGCGTCGCTATATCCCGCAAGCCATTGCACAAGGTGTTGCGGCAGTGGTCGCTGAAGCCGATGGTGTAGCGCCGGATGCCAGTGTGGTAGAGATGCACGGCATTCCTGTTATTTATTTGCGTAATTTGAATCAACATTTATCCAAGCTGGCGGGGCAATTCTACCATCAGCCGGGTACAGCATTACGTTTGGTCGGTGTGACGGGGACCAACGGCAAAACCACCACCACCCAACTGCTGGTACAATGGAGTCAGGCACTGGGGGAAACCAGCGCGGTAATGGGTACGGTTGGCAATGGTCTGTTAGGGCAAGTGATTCCGACGGAAAATACCACCGGTTCAGCGGTTGATATTCAACATTTACTGCGCAATTTGGTTGAGCAAGGGGCTACTTTTGCGGCGATGGAAGTTTCTTCCCACGGTTTGATTCAGAACCGCGTAGCCGCACTGCCGTTTGCAGCAGCAGTGTTTACTAACTTAAGCCGCGATCATCTGGATTATCACGGTAATATGGCGAGTTATGAGGCGGCAAAATGGTTGCTGTTCTCCACCCATCAATCCGAACATAAAATTATCAATGCTGATGACGAAGTCGGTCGCCGCTGGTTAGGGCAGTTGCCGCAAGCTGTTGCTGTCAGCATGGAAGACAAAGTTCCTACGGGCTGGAATGGCCCGTGGTTATCGGCGAGTAACGTTCATTATCACGATAACGGTGCCAGCATCACTTTTGACTCAAGCTGGGGCGAAGGCCAATTAGAAAGCCGTCTGATGGGGGCGTTTAACGTTAGTAATCTGCTGGTGGCACTGTCAACCCTCCTTTCTCTGGGGTATCCGTTAGCACAATTATTAGCAACCGCACCAAGCCTGCAACCGGTGTGCGGGCGTATGGAAGTGTTTAACGCGCCCGGTAAGCCGACGGTGGTGGTGGATTATGCCCACACCCCGGATGCCTTGGAAAAAGCCCTGGCTGCGGCCCGCTTACACTGTAAAGGCCAGTTGTGGTGTGTGTTTGGTTGCGGTGGTGATCGTGACAAGGGTAAGCGCCCACTTATGGGCGGTATCGCAGAACAACTGGCGGATCGGGTGGTCGTCACCGACGATAACCCGCGCAGTGAAGAGCCGCAGGCTATCGTGGCGGATATTCTCAGTGGCTTGCTGGATGCCGGACATGCATTGGCAATTCATGGTCGTGCTGAAGCGGTGACCAGTGCCATTATGCAAGCCAAAGAAGAAGATGTCGTGCTGGTGGCGGGTAAAGGACATGAAGATTATCAATTAGTGGGTAATCGCCGCCTGGATTATTCAGACAGAGTTACCGTCGCCCGTTTATTGGGGGTGATGGCATGATTAAGGTCTCACTGCATTTCCTGTCTACGCTGCTTAATGCTGAATATATTGGCAGTGAAAACGTCGACATCACCGAAGTGACCATTGATACCCGTAAGGTCACACCGGGGTGTTTGTTCGTGGCGCTGAAAGGCGAGCGTTTTGATGGGCATGATTTTGCAGAAGATGCTGTTGCCGCAGGTGCAGGTGCTTTGCTGGTAAGTAAACGCTTACTGGTGGGGGCACCTCAGTTAGTGGTCAAAGACACGCGTCTGGCACTGGGGCAATTTGCTGCGTGGGTGCGTGAACAAGTGCCTGCTCGGGTGGTGGCTTTAACCGGCTCATCCGGTAAAACCTCGGTAAAAGAAATGGTTGCCGCCATTTTGCGTCAATGCGGCAATGTGCTGTATACCGCCGGTAACTTCAATAACGATATTGGGGTGCCACTGACTTTACTGCGTTTGACGCCTGAACATGATTTTGCCGTGATTGAGCTGGGTGCTAATCATGTGGGCGAAATCGCCTACACCACGGATTTAAGCCGCCCTGAAAGTGCTTTGGTTAATAATTTAGCGGCCGCTCATCTGGAAGGTTTTGGTTCACTGGCAGGGGTGGCGAAGGCTAAAGGTGAAATTTTTGCCGGGTTGCCTGCTAACGGGACGGCAATTATTAATGCTGATAGCAATGACTGGCCGCATTGGCAGGAAATGCTGCACAACAAGCGTGTTTGGTATTTTTCACCTCGCGGCGCAGAAGATATCGATTTCCATGCCAGTGATGTGCGTATTACACCACAGGCGACACATTTCACCCTGCATTCGCCATTTGGCACCATAGCCATCGAATTGCCACTGCCGGGGCGACACAATATTGCTAACGCCTTGGCTGCAACGGCGTTAGCCATGTCGGTTGGCGCTGATTTAGCTGCCGTCCGCCAAGGGCTGGCACAATTACAAGCTGTACCGGGCCGTTTATTCCCGATTCAATTATCGGCAGGTAAATTGCTGCTCGATGACTCCTACAACGCCAATGTCGGCTCTATGACTGCCGCGGCCCAAGTGTTGGCAGAAATGCCCGGTTACCGCGTGCTGGTGGTGGGGGATATGGCCGAATTGGGTGATACCGCCGTAGATTGTCATCGCCAGGTGGGTGAGGCGGCCAGGCAGGCGGGAGTGGATAAAGTGCTGAGTGTTGGCACATTGAGTCAAACACTGAGTGATGCGAGCGGCAACGGCGAACATTTTCAGGATAAGAACACATTAGCAGCCCGTGTGAGTGAATTGCTGCTCGAACATCCGGTTATCACCGTCTTAATTAAAGGTTCACGTAGCGCCGCCATGGAAAATGTCGTGCGTGCGTTACAGGAGAATGCATCATGTTAGTTTGGTTGGCTGAATACTTAGTAAAATTTTACTCGGGCTTTAACGTCTTTTCCTATTTGACGTTCCGAGCCATTGTTAGTCTGTTGACGGCACTGTTTATTTCTTTGTGGATGGGGCCGCACCTGATTGCTTATTTGCAGAAATTGCAGATTGGTCAGGTAGTCCGTAACGATGGGCCAGAGTCACACTTCAGTAAACGCGGCACGCCGACCATGGGCGGCCTGATGATTCTGTTCTCTATCACCATTTCAGTGCTGATGTGGGCTTACCCCTCCAATCCGTATGTCTGGTGTGTACTATTCATTCTTATCGGTTATGGCATCGTCGGTTTTATCGATGATTATCGCAAAGTAGTGCGTAAAAACACCAAAGGGTTGATCGCCCGCTGGAAGTATTTCTGGCAGTCAGTGATTGCACTGGCGGCAGCATTCGCCATGTACAGCATCGGTAAAGACACCGCGGCTACCGAGCTGGTGGTGCCATTTTTCAAAGACGTCATGCCGCAACTGGGTTTGATGTATATCTTGCTGGCTTACTTTGTGATTGTCGGTACCAGTAACGCGGTGAACCTGACTGACGGATTAGATGGTTTGGCCATTATGCCGACCGTGTTCGTCGCCGGTGGTTTTGCCTTGGTTGCCTGGGCGACCGGTAACGTGAATTTCGCCGCATACCTGCACATTCCTTATCTACGCCATGCCGGTGAACTGGTGATTGTCTGTACCGCGATTGTGGGGGCTGGGCTGGGCTTCTTATGGTTTAACACCTATCCGGCACAGGTCTTTATGGGGGATGTCGGCTCGTTGGCCTTGGGTGGTGCGTTAGGCACTATCGCGGTATTACTGCGCCAAGAGTTCTTATTGGTGATTATGGGCGGGGTATTCGTGGTTGAAACGCTGTCGGTGATCCTACAGGTAGGTTCCTTTAAGTTGCGTGGGCAGCGTATTTTCCGCATGGCCCCGATTCATCATCACTACGAACTTAAAGGCTGGCCAGAACCACGGGTTATCGTGCGTTTCTGGATTATCTCGCTGATGCTGGTGCTGATTGGCCTGGCGACGCTGAAGGTGCGGTAATTATGGCTGATTATCAGGGTAAAAAAGTAGTCATTATCGGGCTGGGGCTAACCGGCCTTTCCTGCGTTGATTTCTTTATGGCGCGCGGGGTTACGCCGCGTGTAATGGATACCCGTATTAATCCGCCAGGCCTGGATAAATTGCCTGAAAGCGTTGAGCGCCATGTCGGCGACCTTCATCAGCAGTGGTTATTAGATGCAGATTTGATTGTGGCCAGCCCAGGCATCGCGCTGGCACATCCTGCCTTGAGTGACGCCGCTGAGGCCGGTGTCGAGATTGTCGGCGATATCGAGCTGTTTTGCCGTGAGAATCAGGCGCCAGTAGTAGCGATTACCGGCTCTAACGGTAAAAGTACCGTGACCACGCTGGTGGGCGAGATGGCTAAAGCGGCGGGCTGGCAGGTTGGCGTCGGTGGCAATATCGGTGTTCCGGCTCTTACGCTATTGAAACAAGAAAACCAGTTGGTGGTATTAGAGCTATCGAGCTTCCAGTTGGAAACTACCTCAAGCTTGCATGCCAGTGTGGCCACCATCTTGAACGTAACAGAAGATCATACCGACCGTTATCCGTTCGGTTTGCAGCAATATCGCGCAGCTAAACTGCGAGTCTATGAAAACGCTAAAGTTTGTGTGGTGAATGCCGATGACGCGCTTACCATGCCGGTGCGTGGCGCTGATAGCCGCTGTATCAGCTTTGGTGTGGATGTGGGTGACTACCACCTGAATAAGCAGCAGGGGGAAATCTGGCTGCGGGTTCGGGGTGAGAAAGTGTTGAATACCCGTGAAATGAAATTGACCGGTCGCCATAACTATACCAATGCGTTGGCAGCACTGGCGCTGGCTGATGCTGTGGGGATTCCCCGCTCGTCAAGTTTGAAAGCATTGACCACCTTTACCGGTTTATCACACCGTTTCCAACTGGTGTTTGAGCACAATGGCGTGCGTTGGATTAATGACTCTAAAGCCACCAATGTTGGCAGTACGGAAGCAGCGTTGGATGGCTTGCAGGTTGACGGCACCTTGCATTTATTGTTGGGCGGCGACGGTAAATCCGCTGATTTCTCTGGGTTGACGCGTTTTCTGCAAGGCGACCATATCAAAATTTACTGCTTTGGCCGTGATGGTGAGCAACTGGCTGAATTACGCTCTGAGGTCTCTCAGCTTACCGAGACGATGGAACAGGCCATGGTACTGCTGGCGCAGAGACTGGCACCGGGAGATATGGTGTTGCTGTCTCCTGCTTGCGCCAGTTTGGACCAATTCCGCAGTTTTGAACAACGTGGTGATGAGTTTGCTCGCCTGGCAGAGGAGTTGGGCTGATGCGCATGCCGGGGCTGGGGCTGTTTAATACCGTAAAACATTTTGTGATGGGATCGCGCGAAAGCGACACCACCAGCATGGTGCTTTACGACAGAACCTTGCTGTGGCTGACATTCGGTTTGGCGATTATCGGCTTTGTGATGGTGACATCGGCATCAATGCCGATTGGTCAGCGTCTGGCCAGTGATCCCTTCTTATTTGCCAAACGTGATGCTCTCTATCTGGCGCTGGCATTGGGTTTGTCGCTGGTGACATTACGTATCCCGATGGCGGTCTGGCAGCGCTATAGCAATATCATGTTACTGATTTCGATAGTAATGTTGCTGGTGGTGTTGGTGGTGGGTAGCTCGGTAAACGGGGCATCACGCTGGATTTCATTGGGGCCGCTGCGTATTCAGCCAGCGGAATTATCCAAGCTGTCACTGTTTTGTTATCTGGCCAGCTATCTGGTGCGTAAGGTTGAAGAGGTTCGCAGTAATTTCTGGGGCTTCTGTAAACCGATGGGGGTCATGGTTATTCTGGCGGTGTTACTGCTGGCACAGCCTGATCTAGGCACGGTGGTGGTGCTGTTTATTACCACGCTGGCGATGCTGTTTCTAGCTGGCGCGAAAATGTGGCAGTTTTTGGCGATTATCGGCTCTGGTGTGTTTGCGGTTTGTCTGCTGATTGTTGCTGAACCCTACCGTATGCGCCGTGTGACATCCTTCTGGAATCCATGGGCGGATCCGTTCGGTAGTGGTTATCAGTTAACCCAGTCGCTGATGGCTTTTGGCCGTGGTGAATTCTGGGGGCAAGGCTTAGGTAACTCAGTGCAGAAACTGGAGTATTTACCGGAAGCGCATACCGACTTTATTTTCTCGATTTTAGGCGAGGAACTGGGGTATTTCGGTGTGGTTCTGGCACTGTTAATGGTATTCTTCGTCGCTTTTCGTGCTATGTCCATCGGCCGTCGCGCGTTGGAGATAGATCAGCGATTTTCTGGCTTTTTGG
Source organism: Yersinia sp. 2542 StPb PI (assembly GCF_048593855.1). Classification (NCBI taxonomy): domain Bacteria; kingdom Pseudomonadati; phylum Pseudomonadota; class Gammaproteobacteria; order Enterobacterales; family Yersiniaceae; genus Yersinia; species Yersinia sp. 2542 StPb PI. Next base: position 19,309 of record NZ_JAZGQA010000037.1, on the reverse strand, counting down.
CTTGCTCAATCGGCGTCTGGTTCAGTTTTCAGGCTCTGGTTAACGTTGGGGCTGCTGCCGGAATGTTGCCGACCAAAGGGTTGACCTTACCACTGATCAGTTACGGTGGTTCGAGCTTGATTATTATGTCAACGGCAATTGTGCTGTTGCTACGCATTGATTTTGAAACACGTCTGGCAAAAGCCCAGGCGTTTGTAAGGAGTGCCCGATGAGTGGCAAGACCAAGCGTTTAATGGTGATGGCTGGTGGCACCGGGGGGCATGTCTTCCCCGGATTGGCCGTGGCACATCATCTGATGGCGCAAGGCTGGCAGGTGCGTTGGCTCGGCACCGCAGACCGAATGGAAGCGTCATTGGTACCCCAAAATGGCATTGAGATTGATTTCATCCAGATTTCTGGTTTACGCGGCAAGGGGCTAATGGCTCAACTGATGGCACCCGTGCGGATTTATCGTGCGGTGCGTCAGGCCAGGAAAATCATGCGTGACTACCAGCCGGACGTGGTGCTGGGCATGGGCGGTTATGTTTCCGGTCCCGGTGGTTTGGCGGCATGGCTGTGCGGTATTCCAGTAGTGTTGCATGAGCAAAATGGCATTGCCGGTTTGACTAATCGCTGGCTAGCCAGAATTGCCAAAAAAGTGTTACAGGCCTTCCCCGGCGCATTCCCAAATGCTGATGTGGTGGGCAATCCGGTTCGTACCGATGTTCTTGCGCTGCCATTGCCGGCGCAACGTTTGGTCGGCCGTGAAGGCCCGGTTCGTGTGTTGGTTATCGGTGGTAGCCAAGGTGCGCGGGTGCTAAATCAGACGATGCCGCAGGTTGCCGCACAGTTGGGTGAGAAAATCACGCTGTGGCATCAGGTAGGTAAAGGCGCATTGCCAGAAGTATTACAGGCATACCAGCAAGTCGGGCAGGGCGATGATAAGCATAAAATTACTGAGTTTATCGACGATATGGCAGCCGCTTATAGTTGGGCCGATGTGGTGGTGTGCCGTTCAGGTGCGCTGACGGTCAGTGAAATTGCCGCCGCAGGTTTACCGGCGATTTTTGTGCCGTTTCAGCATAAAGACCGGCAGCAGTATTGGAATGCACTGCCGCTGGAAAAGGCCGGTGCGGCCAAGATTATCGAGCAGCCGCAATTTAGCGCCGAGGCGGTCAGCAGCTTATTGGAACAGTGGGATCGAGCAACCTTACTAACTATGGCTGAACAGGCAAGGTCCGTGGCTATCCCGGATGCTACTGAGCGCGTAGCTGCTGAAGTGGTCGCGGCCAGTAAGTAATAGTAAAAACAGATAATGAACAGCAGGTAGTTAGGTTAATGCGGGCTGTGAATATGCAACAGACAAAAAAGTGAAGAGAAACGTGAATACACAACAACTGGCGAAACTACGAACTATCGTGCCCGAGATGCGTCGCGTCCGGCACATTCACTTTGTTGGCATCGGTGGTGCCGGCATGGGTGGTATCGCTGAAGTGTTGGCTAACGAAGGTTATCAGATTAGCGGTTCAGATTTGGCACCTAACCCGGTCACTCAGCATTTGGCCTCTTTGGGCGCACAAATCTATTTCCATCACCGTCCTGAAAACGTTCTGGACGCCAGTGTGGTCGTGGTTTCAACTGCAATCTCTGCGGATAATCCAGAGATAGTTGCGGCTCGCGAGGCGCGTATTCCGGTGATCCGCCGCGCAGAAATGCTGGCAGAGTTGATGCGTTTTCGTCATGGCATTGCGGTTGCAGGCACTCACGGCAAAACCACCACCACGGCGATGGTTTCCAGTATCTATGCTGAAGCCGGTCTGGATCCAACCTTTGTTAACGGCGGGTTGGTGAAAGCGGCAGGGACCCATGCTCGTCTTGGGTCCAGCCGTTACCTGATAGCAGAAGCCGATGAAAGTGATGCGTCATTTTTGCATCTGCAACCGATGGTGGCGATTGTCACGAATATCGAAGCCGACCATATGGATACTTATCAGGGCGACTTTGAGAACTTAAAACAGACGTTTATTAACTTTTTACACAACTTGCCATTCTATGGTCGTGCGGTGATGTGTATTGACGATCCGGTGGTGCGCGAGTTGCTACCACGGGTAGGCCGCCACATTACCACCTACGGTTTCAGTGATGATGCCGATGTGCAGATCGCCAGCTACCGGCAGGAAGGCCCACAGGGGCACTTCACGCTCAAACGCTTGGATAAGCCATTGATGACGGTGACCTTGAATGCACCGGGTCGTCATAACGCGCTGAATGCAGCGGCGGCGGTGGCCGTGGCGACAGAAGAAGGTATCGAAGACGAAGATATTCTGCGTGCGTTGGCAGGGTTCCAGGGGACTGGTCGCCGCTTTGATTTCCTCGGCAACTTCCCGTTGGCACCGGTCAATGGCAAAGAAGGCAGTGCGATGCTGGTTGATGACTACGGCCATCATCCAACTGAAGTGGATGCCACCATTAAAGCTGCGCGCGCGGGTTGGCCGGATAAGCGCATCGTGATGGTCTTCCAGCCGCACCGTTATACCCGTACCCGTGACCTGTACGACGACTTCGCCAATGTGTTATCGCAGGTTGATGTGCTACTGATGTTGGATGTGTACGCTGCCGGTGAACCGCCGATCCCAGGGGCTGATAGCCGCTCGTTGTGCCGCACCATCCGTAATCGTGGCAAGTTAGACCCAATTTTGGTTTCAGACAGTGAAACCGTACCTGAAATATTGGCGCAAGTGCTGAAAGGCGATGACCTGATTCTGGTTCAAGGCGCAGGTAACATTGGTAAAATTGCCCGTAAATTGGCTGAGCTTAAATTGCAGCCACAGATAAAAGATGAGGAACATCATGGCTGAGAAAGTCGCGGTACTGCTGGGTGGTACCTCCGCTGAACGTGAAGTGTCATTGCTATCAGGTCAGGCGGTATTAGCGGGCTTGAGAGAAGCAGGTATCGATGCCCATGGGATTGATACCCGAGACTTCCCAGTGACTCAGCTTAAAGAACAGGGCTTCGATAAGGTCTTTATCGCTTTACATGGCCGTGGTGGTGAAGATGGCACCTTGCAAGGGGTACTGGAATTCCTGCAACTGCCTTATACCGGCAGTGGTGTGATGGCGTCAGCCCTGACGATGGACAAATTACGCACCAAATTGGTGTGGCAGGCTTCAGATCTGCCGATTTCGCCTTATGTCGCGTTGAATCGTCAACAGTTTGAAACACTTTCGTCAGAGGAATTAGCAGCGGGTGTCGCTAAGCTTGGCCTGCCATTAATTGTTAAGCCAAGCCACGAAGGCTCCAGCGTTGGCATGAGTAAGGTTGATCACGTCGATCAATTGCAGAGTGCCTTGGTTGAAGCTTTCCGGCACGACAGTGATGTGCTAATAGAGCAATGGTTGAGTGGCCCGGAATACACCGTCGCGATCCTCGGTGATGATGTTTTACCGTCAATCCGTATTCAGGCGCCCGGCGTGTTCTATGATTATGAAGCCAAGTATCTGTCTGACGAAACACAATATTTTTGCCCAAGCGGTTTGAGCCATGAGTTGGAGCAACAATTGGCGACGCTGGCATTGCAGGCTTATCAGGCGCTGGGTTGCAGCGGTTGGGGCCGGGTGGATGTCATGCAAGACAGTGACGGCAGTTTTTACCTGCTTGAAGTGAACACTTCACCGGGTATGACTAGCCACAGTTTAGTGCCGATGGCAGCCCGCCAGTCAGGGTTGAGTTTCTCCCAACTGGTCGCTCGAATTTTGATGTTGGCTGACTGATATGTCGCAAGCTGCCCTGAATGCGCGTGAACGTGCGGCTGAAAACAGCGTGGCCCGACGCAGTAACGGAGGCCAACTAGCAGGTCTGATTTTCCTGCTAATGGTTCTGGGTACCATGCTCTGGGGTGGGTGGGTCGTAGTGGGGTGGATGAAAGATGCCAGCCGACTGCCACTGTCAAAACTGGTGGTGACCGGTGAGCGCCATTACACCACCAATGATGATATTCGCCAGGCAATTCTGGCATTAGGCGCACCGGGTACCTTTATGACGCAGGATGTGAACATCATCCAACAGCAGATTGAAAGGTTGCCTTGGATTCAGCAGGCCAGTGTGCGTAAACAGTGGCCGGATGAGCTGAAAATCCATCTGGTGGAGTATGTGCCTTTTGCTCGCTGGAATGATTTGCATATGGTTGATGAGCAAGGGCGGTCATTTAGTGTGCCGTCCGAGCGGGTCGGCACACAGAAATTGCCATTACTGTATGGCCCGGAAGGCAGTGAACAGGATGTTCTGGAAGGCTACCGGGCAATAAATAAGGTGTTAGCGGCCAATAAATATCAGCTAAAGATGGTGGCAATGAGCGCCAGACATTCTTGGCAGTTGGCCTTAGATAATGATGTTCGGCTGGAGCTGGGACGGGATGACCGGATGGGGCGTTTGCAACGTTTCATCGAGTTATATCCGATGTTGCAACAGCAGCCAGATAAACGAGTCAGTTATGTTGATTTGCGATATGAGACAGGGGCTGCAATAGGTTGGGCTCCGGTATTTATCGGCAGTCAGGGTGGTGAGCCACCAATAAATGGCCAGCAGAACAGTAATCCGCAACAGAATCAGGCACAGGCAAAACAACAATGATCAAGTCGACGGACAGAAAACTGGTAGTAGGTCTTGAGATCGGCACGGCAAAGGTCTCCGCATTGGTAGGGGAAGTTCTGCCCGATGGCATGGTCAATATTATTGGGGTCGGCAGTTGCCCATCCCGTGGCATGGATAAGGGTGGGGTTAATGATCTTGAATCGGTAGTGAAATGCGTGCAGCGCGCTATCGATCAGGCTGAGTTAATGGCGGATTGCCAAATTTCATCTGTTTATTTGGCGTTATCGGGTAAACATATCAGTTGCCAGAATGAAATAGGGATGGTTCCTATTTCAGAAGAAGAAGTAACTCAGGAAGATGTAGAGAACGTAGTGCATACCGCGAAGTCGGTGCGTGTGCGTGATGAGCATCGTATCCTGCACGTTATTCCACAGGAATATGCCATCGATTATCAGGAAGGCATCAAAAATCCTGTTGGTCTGTCTGGCGTGCGGATGCAGGCTAAAGTGCACCTGATTACCTGCCATAACGATATGGCGAAGAATATTGTTAAAGCGGTGGAACGTTGTGGTCTGAAAGTGGACCAACTGATTTTCGCCGGTTTGGCAGCAAGTTATGCAGTATTGACTGAAGATGAGCGTGAGCTGGGGGTCTGTGTCGTTGATATCGGCGGTGGCACCATGGATATGGCGGTTTATACCGGTGGCGCTTTACGGCACACCAAAGTTATCCCTTACGCCGGGAACGTGGTCACCAGCGACATAGCTTATGCTTTTGGTACGCCGCCTACAGATGCGGAAGCGATTAAAGTTCGGCACGGCTGTGCGCTCGGGTCGATAGTCAGCAAGGACGAAAGTGTAGAAGTGCCAAGTGTTGGCGGACGCCCTCCCCGTAGTCTGCAAAGACAGACGCTCGCTGAGGTTATAGAACCACGCTACACCGAGTTGCTGAATTTAGTTAATGACGAGATTTTACAATTGCAGGAGCAGTTGCGTCAGCAAGGCGTGAAGCATCATCTGGCAGCCGGTATCGTGCTGACTGGCGGTGCTGCACAAATTGATGGGCTGGCTGAATGCGCACAACGGGTGTTCCATGCCCAGGTTCGTATCGGTCAACCGCTCAATATCACCGGGCTGACGGATTATGCACAGGAACCTTATTACTCCACTGCTGTTGGGTTATTGCATTACGGTAAAGAATCTCATCTCAGTGGTGAGTCAGAAGTAGAAAAACGTGCCTCAGTGGGCAATTGGTTTAAACGTATCAATAGCTGGCTGAGAAAAGAGTTTTAATGTTTCAACAAAGAGATCATGCTGAACATATTTTTTGATCTCGAAGCGACAGGCACAAAACGGAGAGAAACTATGTTTGAACCTATGGAACTAACCAATGACGCGGTGATTAAAGTCATCGGCGTCGGTGGTGGCGGTGGTAATGCCGTCGAACACATGGTGCGCGAGCGCATCGAAGGTGTTGAATTCTTCGCCGTTAATACAGACGCTCAGGCGCTACGTAAGACGGCTGTTGGCCAAACCATCCAAATTGGTAGCGGTATTACCAAAGGGTTGGGTGCTGGCGCGAACCCAGAAGTGGGTCGTAATTCAGCCGAAGAAGACCGTGAAGCTCTGCGTGCAGCTCTTGAAGGCGCGGACATGGTCTTTATCGCCGCAGGTATGGGCGGTGGTACCGGTACTGGTGCTGCTCCTGTTGTTGCCGAAGTGGCAAAAGAACTGGGTATTCTGACAGTCGCCGTGGTTACCAAGCCTTTCAACTTCGAAGGCAAGAAACGCATGGCATTTGCTGAGCAGGGTATTGCTGAGTTGTCCAAGCATGTGGACTCACTGATCACTATCCCGAATGACAAATTATTGAAAGTTCTGGGGCGTGGCATCTCTTTACTGGATGCTTTCGGTGCAGCGAACGACGTATTAAAAGGTGCTGTTCAGGGGATCGCCGAATTGATTACCCGCCCAGGCCTGATGAACGTTGACTTTGCCGACGTGCGCACCGTGATGTCCGAAATGGGTTATGCCATGATGGGCTCCGGTGTGGCTTGTGGTGAAGATCGTGCAGAAGAAGCCGCAGAAATGGCTATCTCCAGCCCGTTGCTGGAAGATATCGACCTGTCTGGTGCCCGTGGTGTATTGGTTAACATCACTGCTGGTTTCGATTTACGTTTGGATGAGTTCGAAACTGTGGGTAATACTATCCGTGCATTCGCGTCCGACAATGCCACCGTTGTTATCGGTACATCGTTAGACCCGGAAATGAACGACGAACTGCGCGTAACTGTTGTTGCGACCGGTATCGGCATGGATAAACGCCCAGAAATTACGCTGGTTACCAACAAGCAGACTCAGCCTGTTATGGACCATCGTTACCAGCAGCATGGCATGTCACCTTTACCTCAGGAAGTTAAACCTGCGGCTAAAGTGGTCAATGACCCTACTGCTCAAACCAATAAAGAGCCCGATTATTTGGATATCCCGGCATTTTTGCGTAAGCAAGCCGATTAATTTTCGAATATTTGGAATCTCCGCTCTTTGTGCTAAACTGTCCCACCGATCTTGTTATAAGCTTGGTCGGTAGGATGGATAACATTGCGAGATAAAACGATGATCAAACAAAGGACTTTAAAACGTATTGTTCAGGCGACTGGCGTCGGTTTGCACACCGGTAAGAAAGTCACGCTGACAATGCGACCCGCGCCGGCTAATACCGGGGTCATCTATCGTCGCACTGACTTGAATCCACCGGTTGATTTTCCGGCAGATGCAAAATCCGTGCGTGATACCATGCTCTGTACTTGCCTGGTCAATGAGCATGACGTGCGTATTTCTACTGTTGAGCATCTCAACGCTGCTTTGGCAGGGTTAGGGATTGATAACATTATTATTGAAGTTAACGCTCCCGAAGTGCCGATTATGGACGGTAGTGCCAGTCCATTCGTGTACTTGCTGCTGGATGCCGGTATCGAAGAGTTAAACTCTGCGAAGAAATTCCTGCGTCTGAAAGAGACTGTGCGGGTTGAAGACGGTGATAAATGGGCTGAATTGTCTCCATTCAATGGATTCCGTTTAGATTTTACCATTGATTTTAATCACCCGGCGATTGACTCAAGTACTCAGCGTTACCGTCTGGATTTCTCGGCCGATTCATTCGTCCGTCAAATCAGTCGTGCGCGTACTTTTGGTTTCATGCGTGATATCGAATATTTACAGTCCCGTGGTTTGTGCCTGGGCGGTAGTTTCGATTGTGCCATTGTGGTAGATGATTACCGCGTGCTTAACGAAGATGGCTTACGCTTTGAAGATGAGTTTGTTCGTCACAAAATGCTGGACGCGATTGGCGACCTGTTTATGTGTGGCCACAATATTATTGGCGCATTTACTGCGTTCAAATCCGGTCACGCCTTAAATAACAAGTTGTTGCAAGCTGTTTTAGCGAAGCAAGAAGCTTGGGAATTTGTGACGTTCCAAGATGAAGCCGAAATGCCACTGGCATTTAAAGCTCCGTCTACAGTATTAGCTTACTAAGTACTTTTGTACCCAAACTCATTGGCATTACAGCCAGCTAACATCGCTGTAAGTTCAAGTGTGAAGGGAAAAGCTACTTATCACTTTTGGTTGCGTTGGCACTCTCTCCGGCCAACGCAGCCAATCGTTCCAATATTATTCTAAGTTTTTCAGGGCTACGGCTCGCTAATCCTCTTAATTCCTTAGCACTTTCCAGACTTAAATGACGTAATGGCGGCGATTTCTCAGGATCTTGCGCCGATTTTGCCACATCTTGCGTAATGTTATGGCCCTTGGCCATTAACGACGGATTAATCCTGATGTCGATTGAAGACAATGATGGTAGAATTTGTGCTCGTAGTGCAGAGAGCAGAGCGGGTTGTTCATAACGTAAGCGCATTAACCAGCTAGCGTTCGCAGTCTCTAGCACTAAAACACTCTGTCGATAGTTAGCGACACGGCACCACGGCTGCATTTGTGAAGGGAGCAATCCTTTTACCGCACGGTTAAGTTTTAACAGTGCAGTAGCGCGTTGTTGTACGTTATGTAGCGGTCCGTTTTCTGCTGCAATGGCATCATCGAACAGAACATCTAATAATTGTGGGCGGTTTTCACGCATTGACAAGGCTCCGGCGGATTTTAAACTTGTGATCGGTATTCTAAATCGTTGGCGACAATTTGGTAGACGTTATTTCTGGCCGCATCTCTTGTTAGGGATGGTAGCGGCGAGTCTTGGCGTGCCATCAAACCTGTCTGGCGTTCCAGATCAAACTGCAATACCGAATACATCATCAAGCCAAAGCCGTCAGAATTACGGTGTGACAAACTTTAACAGTTTGGCATTGTTGCATGATATGCATCGCCGTCCTTCATTCAGCGTAGACTACTGGCAACAGCATGCACTGCGCACGGTTATTCGTCACCTCTCATTTGCGTTGGCACCTCAGGTCGCTTATGCGCGGGTGCAAGAAGTTACAGCAGTCGAGCAAGCTGAGCCATCACAAATTCAGCAGCTTGCACTGTTGGATACCCTCAATGCGCTACTGACACATGAGTTTAAGCCACCGGCTATCATTCGTTACACCGAGCAAGTTAAGCGGCCTATTCTTTCGTTACACAAACCCGGACTCTGGCTTGCACAAGTGCAAGGCATTCGTGCCGGGCCTACTATCCTATACCTTAAATAATTCGAGTTGCAGGAAGGCGGCAAGCGAAAGACAAATTGGTTGTAAACCATTTTGAACAGCGCTTGCGCTGGCCCGTAGGGTGAGCCTCTGATGTGGTTCATAATCTCGATGAGCTTACATAAGTAAGTGATTCGGGTGATTGAATGTAGCCAACGCACATGCAGCTTGAAGTATGACGGGTATAAGCTAATTATTCTCTTGGTTTACCTCAATTTTATACAACCTTTGGCCGCCGGTTTGGTGGTCTTGTAAGAGATATTAAGAATCATGCTAATCAAATTATTAACCAAAGTCTTTGGCAGCCGTAACGATCGAACTCTGCGCCGTATGCGCAAAGTAGTTGATCAAATCAGCCGTATGGAACCAGAAATTGAAAAACTGACCGATGCTGAGTTGCGTGCCAAAACAGATGAATTCCGCGAGCGTCTGGCAAAAGGCGCGGTGCTGGAAACCTTGATCCCTGAAGCTTTTGCGGTTGTTCGTGAATCAAGTAAACGCGTGTTTGGTATGCGTCACTTCGACGTGCAGTTGCTCGGCGGTATGGTATTGAATGAGCGTTGCATCGCAGAAATGCGTACCGGTGAAGGTAAAACGCTGACTGCAACGCTGCCAGCTTACCTGAATGCGTTGAGTGGCCGTGGTGTTCACGTGGTTACCGTCAATGACTATTTGGCTCAACGTGACGCCGAAAATAACCGCCCATTGTTCGAGTTCCTCGGTCTGAGCGTCGGTATCAACTTGCCGAATATGACAGCACCAGCCAAGCGTGCCGCTTATGCTGCTGACATCACTTATGGTACTAACAACGAATACGGTTTTGACTATCTGCGCGATAACATGGCTTTCAGCCCGGAAGAGCGTGTGCAGCGTAAATTGCATTATGCGCTGGTGGATGAGGTTGACTCCATCTTGATCGATGAGGCCCGTACCCCGCTGATTATCTCTGGTCCGGCGGAAGACAGTTCCGAGATGTATATTCGAGTTAACAAACTGATTCCAAAACTGATTCGTCAGGAAAAAGAAGACTCGGACACCTTCCAGGGTGAAGGCCACTTCTCGGTCGATGAAAAATCACGTCAGGTTCACTTAACTGAACGTGGCCTGATTCTGATTGAACAAATGTTAGTGGAAGCGGGCATCATGGAAGAAGGCGAGTCGCTGTACTCTCCAACCAACATTATGCTGATGCACCACGTCACGGCCGCGCTGCGCGCCCATGTGCTGTTTGCCCGTGATGTTGACTACATTGTGAAAGATGGTGAAGTTATCATCGTCGACGAACACACCGGCCGTACCATGCAAGGGCGCCGTTGGTCAGATGGCTTACATCAGGCTGTTGAAGCAAAAGAAGGCGTGGAAATCCAGAACGAAAACCAAACACTGGCTTCCATTACCTTCCAGAACTATTTCCGTCTTTATGAAAAACTGGCCGGGATGACCGGTACGGCGGATACCGAAGCGTTTGAATTTAGCTCAATCTACAAGCTCGATACCATTGTTGTACCCACTAACCGCCCAATGATTCGTAAGGATTTAGCTGATTTGGTCTATATGACTGAACAGGAAAAAATTGGTGCGATTATCGAAGATATCCGTGAGCGTACTGCGAACGGTCAGCCAGTATTGGTTGGTACTATCTCGATTGAGAAATCTGAAGTGGTATCTGCCGAATTGACCAAAGCTGGCATTGAGCACAAAGTTCTGAACGCCAAGTTCCATGCCATGGAAGCAGAGATAGTCTCTCAGGCGGGTCAACCAGGCGCGGTAACTATCGCTACCAACATGGCTGGTCGTGGTACCGATATCGTGTTGGGGGGGAGCTGGCAGAGTGAGATTGCTTTGCTGGAAGATCCGACTGAAGATCAAATTGCCGCCATTAAGGCCGCCTGGCAGATTCGCCATGATGCCGTGCTGGCATCTGGTGGTTTACACATTATTGGTACCGAGCGTCATGAGTCACGCCGTATTGATAACCAGTTACGTGGTCGTGCGGGCCGTCAGGGTGATGCCGGTTCTTCACGCTTCTACTTATCAATGGAAGATGCCTTGATGCGTATTTTTGCCTCTGACCGTGTGTCTGGCATGATGCGTAAATTGGGTATGAAACCGGGCGAAGCCATTGAGCATCCATGGGTGACGAAGGCCATTGCTAACGCACAGCGTAAAGTTGAAAGTCGTAACTTCGATATTCGTAAGCAACTGCTTGAATATGATGATGTGGCCAGTGACCAGCGTCGTGCCATCTACAGCCAGCGTAATGAACTGCTGGACGTATCTGATGTTAGCGAAACCATTAACAGCATCCGTGAAGATGTATTCAAAACAGTTATCGACAGCTACATTCCTACCCAGTCACTGGAAGAAATGTGGGATATTGAAGGCCTAGAACAGCGCCTGAAAAATGATTTCGACTTGGATATGCCAATTGCACAATGGTTGCAAGATGAGCCACAATTGCATGAAGAAACATTACGTGAACGCATTCTTCAGCAAGCGATTGAGGTATATCACCGCAAAGAAGAAGTTGTTGGCATCGATATGATGCGTAACTTCGAAAAAGGCGTGATGCTACAAACGCTCGACTCCTTGTGGAAAGAACACTTGGCTGCAATGGATTATCTGCGTCAGGGGATCCATCTACGTGGTTATGCGCAAAAAGATCCTAAACAGGAATATAAGCGTGAATCTTTCGCCATGTTCGCTGCCATGTTGGAATCACTAAAATATGAAGTGATCAGTGTGCTGAGCAAAGTACAAGTGCGGATGCCAGAAGAGGTAGAAGCGCTGGAAGTACAACGTCGTGAAGAAGCCGAGCGTTTGGCGAAACAGCAGCAACTAAGCCATCAGTCTGACAACAGTGCCTTGATGTCAAAGGATGAAGTCAATGTAGCCGCTAGCCTTGAGCGTAAAGTGGGTCGTAATGATCCGTGCCCATGTGGTTCAGGCAAAAAATACAAACAGTGTCACGGCAGCCTACAGTAATACTTTAGGCCATTGGTAATACTGAAAATGAGGGCGGCTTAAAAACCGCCCTTTATTTTGTCGTTCTTTTTAGGACAGATACCAAGAGGCCATATAACTTACTGTTTATGCTCTGATCAGGAGAAAGAGAATTGAAACATTTACAGATAGCGGTAGGGATTATCCGCAACCCCCAGCAGGAGATTTTTATTACTCAGCGCGCTGCTGATTCTCATATGGCGGGTTTTTGGGAGTTTCCCGGTGGCAAGGTTGAGCAGGGTGAAACAGCGGAGCTTGCTTTAAAACGTGAGTTGTCAGAAGAAGTAGGGATCGTGGTACAAGAGGCTGTTCTACTCAACGTCTTGGAGCATACTTTTACCGACCGTATCGTGACATTAAGTTTCTATATGGTTGAAGCGTGGGATGGTGAACCCTTTGGCCGCGAAGGGCAACCCATTCGCTGGGTAAGGCAATCCGAATTGGTTGCCGAGGAGTTTCCGCCAGCGAATGCCGCAATCATTGCATTACTCACCCGATAACTCCATGTTGCGCTTAATAAAATTGTAATTAATATAATGGGAAGGGAGCAAAATAGGGTTGCTCCCCAATGATATGCACATCAATGAGTTGGGGGTTCTTCCTCACTCCATTCATCACTGTCAGATAACTCGCCATGGCTTGAAATACGCTTTTCTTCGTCAGCCCACTCGCCTAGGTCGATCAGTTGACAGCGTTTGCAGCAGAAAGGGCGATATGGGCTTTGCTCTCCCCAGATAACGATTTTCCCACAGGTAGGGCAGTTAACTTCGATTTCTTCTAAGTCCATATTCTCTCCTTAAAAACCAACTGATTGATTGCCACATCAGCAGCAGGCTAATTCAAACGATAAACGGGCCGGAACAGTACCATTTTCACTGTCGAGCGGTAAAAAGCGAATAGCATACCGTGTTTTATGACCAGAAATTTGTGGGTATAGTTGTGGGTCTAATGGCAAGCGCAGCCGGAGTAGATCAGCACCTTCGGCATTATCTTGAAAGAAACCATTCAAGCTGATTTGTGCCCGTAACGGACCCGACTGACGAATTAAATCTAAAATGATGGTCAGAGACTGATTGAGTGGCGCTAAGCTTACCAGCAATTTATCAATATGTTGGTCACGCTGCTCCTGTGGCTGATGTAGCCAGGTATGTAACGTGGGTAAATCAAAGCTACAGTAGCCACCGGGAATGCTAAGGCGCTGGCGAACGACAGCGATTAAGCGGTCTTCTTTTAATGATTGTCCGATACGTGGTGCGGACATTAATACTGTGGCATGGTTTTTTAGTTTACTGCGCAAGGAGTCCACTCGCGACATATCCACACCGGGTATATCGGCCCATTGCTGTAACTTTTGTTGTTGGCGCTCAAGCTCTTTGAGCAAATCAGTGCGGACTTCGCCGCGATCCAAAACTTCAATCAAATCGCATGCGGCGCGGAAAAACGTTAATGCAGTGGCAATATTATCTAACGAACGTTGGCTTTCTAATTGTTGTAATAAAAATTCTATTCTCAGCCAGGTACGCATTTTTTCATTCAGCGGATGTTCAAAAAGTATTGTTGAGGTGAGGTCACTCATTGGTGTAGATCCTGTTGGGCCGCGGCTGCCAATATTAAATACTGTTGGTGTAATGAAGCAACTTGCGAGGCGATAATGGATGGATCGCCGCTATTGTCAATAATATCATCGGCACAGGCTAGCCGTTGTTGCCGCGAAACCTGTGACGCTAAAATATGTTCTGCCTGTTGGCGGGTAATACCATCTCTTGCCATCGTGCGCGTGAGTTGTATTTCAGGCGCTACATCTACCACTAACACACGATTAGCACGGTGCTGTAAACCATTTTCAAGCAACAAAGGAACAATCCAAAGTGCATATGGTTTATCAATATTCGCTAATTGGTGCTCAGTTTCTTGCTGAATAAGTGGATGCAACAGTGAATTTAACCATGCTTTTTCCTGTGGTTCACTGAAAATTTTTGCGCGTAATGCACTCCGGTTTAATGAACCATCTGCTTGCAAAATAGTGTCGCCATAGCGGGATGCGATAGCCGCTAATGCTGGCATACCCAGTTCAACAACCTGGCGAGCGATAATGTCAGCATCAACAAGGGGCACCCCAAAATCGGCGAATGCATCTGCTACGGTACTTTTGCCGCTGCCAATCCCGCCGGTGAGAGCCACAATATAGGTCATTACCTAGCCTTGTATACTGTTTATGAGTGGCAGAATTGTATCTGAAAGCGGGCGGGAAGGGATAGTAAGGTATGCATTCTGTTTGAGCTAGATGGAAAAATAAGTGAAGTGAGCGCGCAGATAAAAGAGTGGTTGCTATTCTCCAAGTAATTTGTGGGATTATAGCGTAAATAAAGGTGGATTCGCAGTCTTGCCGTAGAATTATTCATGCGTATGATAGCTTCACTGGGATGGCGTGATTTACGCCCGATCACTTTTTGCGATCTATCGCCACTAACCAGGAAATAATAAGCCATGCGCATTGAAGAAGGTTTGAAATTAGGTTTTAAAGATGTGTTAATCCGCCCTAAACGTTCCACACTGAAAAGCCGCTCTGAAGTAGAGCTCGAGCGCCAGTTTACCTTCAAACATTCAGGTTGGAATTGGTCTGGTGTACCTATCATCGCTGCTAATATGGATACTGTTGGCACCTTCCGCATGGCTGAAGTTTTGGCATCATTTGATGTGCTTACCGCAGTTCATAAGCACTACACGGTTGAACAATGGGCTGAATTTGTAAAACGGGTTCCTGAATCTGTATTGCGTCATGTCATGGTGTCGACAGGGACTTCCTCTGCCGATTTCGACAAAATGAAGCAAATTCTGGCATTATCACCGGCACTGAAATTCATCTGTATCGATGTAGCTAATGGCTACTCTGAGCATTTTGTTTCCTTCCTGCAAAAAGCTCGCGAAGCCTGCCCGGACAAAGTGATTTGTGCTGGCAATGTGGTGACTGGTGAGATGGTAGAAGAGCTTATCCTTTCTGGTGCAGATATTGTTAAAGTGGGTATTGGTCCAGGTTCTGTTTGTACCACGCGAGTTAAGACCGGTGTTGGTTATCCACAGCTATCTGCTGTGATCGAGTGTGCCGATGCTGCCCACGGTTTGGGGGGACAGATTGTCAGTGATGGCGGCTGCTCTGCACCGGGCGATGTGGCTAAAGCTTTCGGTGGTGGTGCTGATTTCGTGATGCTGGGTGGCATGCTAGCAGGACACGATGAGTGTGAAGGCCGCGTGGTGGAAGAAAATGGCGAGAAATTCATGCTGTTCTACGGTATGAGTTCAGAGTCTGCTATGAAACGCCACGTAGGCGGAGTCGCTGAATATCGCGCCGCAGAAGGTAAAACAGTTAAACTGCCATTACGCGGTTCCGTTGATAACACAGTGCGCGACATTATGGGTGGCTTGCGTTCTGCTTGTACCTACGTGGGTGCTTCGCATTTAAAAGAACTGACCAAGCGCACCACCTTTATCCGAGTTGCAGAGCAAGAAAACCGTGTATTTGGCAGTAACTGATTACTGATGGAAACAGGGCGTTATTTAACGCCCTGTTTCGACCTCCCTTTCCCCACGATACTTCGCCCTTAATACCCGTATTACCCAATAACATCCCCTAGTTGAAATATCGGTAAATACATTGCGATCACTAGAACCCCGACGATGCTGCCAATAATCAACATCAACAGTGGTTCCAACATTTGTGTGAGATTATCGGCTAAATCCTGTGTTTTTTGCCGATGCCAACCTGCTAGTTTTTCTAATAACACATCCAACGCGCCAGATTCTTCACCCACCCGAACCATTTGTTGGCATAGCGACGGGAATAGATGATGTTGTGCAAGAGCGATATGCAGAGGCTCACCTTGGTTGATCTGTTGTTGAATATGTTTTAGTGCTTGCTGATAGGTACAGTTATTGATGGAAAGGAGTGCGGCATCCAATCCGGCAGTTAGCGGTAATCCGGCATGTTGAGTGATAGCTAATGTTTGAAAAATTTGGCTAAGGCAACTTCCTCGGATTAATGTGGAGATGAGTGGGAGACGTAATAACAGTGTTTGCTCCCATTGTTGCACGTGCACCTGACGCCGCCGCGCATAAAGGTATCCCATACATATTGATGTTAATAACACCGCAATATACGGCCCGTAAGTAGTAAGAAATACTGAAATCAGCAGCAGCGTGGCAGTCAGTGTGGGTAATGGTGTATCAAATGATTGATAGATTTGTGCAAATTCAGGCAGCACCATGACCAGCATAACGAGGCTAACAACCATCGCGATAACGCAGACAAATATTGGATATTTGAGTGCCTTAATCACTTTCTTTTGTAATTTTTGCTGCCGTTCCTGGTGCTGTACTAACTGAATACAGCACTGTTCAAGGTTACCCGTCAGCTCCCCCATTGCAATCACTGGGGGGTATAATCGGGGGAATGTGTGTGGGTAACTCGCCATCGCTTCAGATAGTGATTGGCCCTGTGAAACCAGTTGGCTTATGTCCTGCAATAAGCAGCGCCACGGTAATGCATCTATCTCTTTCGCTAGCAGTTGCAGGCTATTAACCAAAGGCAGTCCGGCTTGCAGTAGCGTCGCCAATTGGCGAGTAACAGCCACCAGGTGCTCACCTTGCCAATAACTGATTGATAATCGCTTACCACCCTTAACGTTTAATGGTTGTAACCCTTGGCGGAACATTTGTTCATAAACAATATTTCGCTCTGTTGCCAATTGTGCTCCAGTCTGTAACTGTCCTGTAGTATCAATGGCTTTCCAGTAAAATAAACGTTGATAACTCACAGGATTGCCTCGAATTCTTTCAGAGTTCCCACAACACGATTAATTTCACTAAGCGTAGTAACACCGCTTTCAACTAATGCTAAACCAGCAGAAAGTAATGTTACTTGTTCTTGCTCTTGTGCAATCTGAGTGAGCTTTGCCGGGCTGACATTGTTGAGCAAAGCTTGCTGGATTGGCGGGGTGACACTTAACATTTCGTAAATACCTGTGCGACCATAATAGCCTGCGCAACAGTGTTCACAGCCCACGGCGAGATAATGTTGCAATGGACTCGCCCAAACACCTGCCGGAGCCTGAAAAAGAGTGGGAGATGCCTGGCGACAGTGCAGGCAGAGCCTGCGAACCAGTCGTTGGGCGATAACTAACGTCAGGCTCGATGCAATTAAGTGACGTTCTATTCCCATTTGTGTCAGGCGTATTAGGGTTTCAGATGTTGAGTTGGTATGCAGTGTTGAAAGTACCAGATGCCCCGTTAATGCGGCCTTAACCGCTATCTCGGCAGTTTCATTATCGCGAATCTCGCCGAGCATAATCACATCAGGATCCTGGCGTAGCATCGCGCGTAATACGCAAGAAAAATCCAATCCAATCCTATTGTTAGTCTGAGTCTGATTTATGCCATCAACCTGGATCTCTATAGGATCTTCAACACTACAGATGTTTCTTTGCGGTTGATTGAGTTGGTCTAAACTGCAATAGAGCGTCACAGTTTTTCCACTTCCGGTAGGCCCAGTCACCAGAACTAAACCTTGCGGAGCAGATAATGCGCGCGTGAGTTGTTGGTGGGCCATGGTTGTCAGACCCAGACTGGCCAGCGTTGGTTGTTGATGAATATTCAGTATACGCAGCACCACTTTTTCACCGAACTGTACGGGGAGGGTGGCTATTCTTATGGAGTAGCGGGTGCCATTTAACACTAAAGCTAGCTGGCCATCCTGCGGTAACCGTTTTTCCGCGATATTCAATTTAGCCATAACTTTTAGGCAACTGCTGATACGGCTGGCTAATTCAGTTGTTGGAGGTGGGGATTCGTGCAAAACACCATCAATTCTTAAACGAATACGATAATGATGCTGATAAGGTTCAAAATGGATATCTGAGGAACGTTTCTGAATCGCCAATCTGAGTGTTTGCGTTATAAATTGAATAACGGGAATATCACTTTCATTATCCAGCAATGTCTCATCTAAATCCTGTTGTGGCAGAGAAGCTGAGCCTCCTCCTCCTTGTCGTTTTCTCTCTTGTCGCGATACGCCTTGACTATTTTCGGTAGATTCTACTTCTAGGTTTAGGTGCTCTTTTGCTGATGGTTCAAGGTTTAATAACTGTTCAATCTTAGCCTCAGGCCAGTATTCTACGGTAATTTTACGACCACAGGTAAAACGCAGGGCAGTTAATAATTCGTCATTCACTGGTTTGGATGACGCTATAGCGAGGTTTTTGCCATCGAGTTTTAAGGCTATTGCCCTATAACGACGACAGAGTTTGTGTAATTCAGCGCTGATTCGCTCGGGTTGGTGTGCCATGAATTCAGTCATTGGATTAGGCCTTATCATTGAAACGGAACACGGTCTTACAGCTATCAGCAAGGTTGTTATCTACGGTGGTACATGTTCTGGTCCAGACAATATTTCCACTACTACTAAGTGTGGGGGTCATCGAGAGACTCAGGTCAGCAAGGGTATGTTGACCCGTAAGTGTAATCACACCTTTATCAATGGTTGTTGCACTGACATAACGCGATGGTTGCCCAGCCGGTACGCCGTTATTGCCCGCATTACAGCTATCGAACTTGGCATGCTCCAGAGCACAAAGTTCTACCGCCATTTTGTAGGGCACGATGGCTTGTAACATATCGGTGAGGGCTGCTTTTTGGATATAGCGCTGATAGGAAGGAATACCAATACCGCTAAGTACAGCAATGATGGCGATGGCAACCATTGGTGGTGCTATAATACAGTCATATGTTTACAATAATGGATAAAAGAAAAATGATAACGAAAACAGCTTATTGCTACTGCCGTGTAAGTAGTTCTCGTCAAAATGATGAGAATGGTGGTTTTGGCATGACACGACAGCAAGCAACACTTATGGATTACATTTCGCTGTTCGGTGAGAATGAAGAATTGGGGTATGCGTTGAGTCCTGATCAAGTGGTTTTTTTGCGTGCCGAGGGTGTAAGTGGTTTTACCGGTAAGAATATCGAAAAGGGTTCTGTTCTTTTAA
>NZ_JAZGQA010000379.1:0-1561 GCF_048593855.1 Yersinia sp. 2542 StPb PI | reverse complement strand
AGCTTGGTTGAACTCTATAATAAATGGAAAGAATTCCCGATTTAAATACTATCTTACCTTTTTAGAAAAGGTATTGGATACTTAAATGTTTTTTCACTGTCGGTATATAACACCATTAGTGAATGATATGCACTAATGGTGTTATATGAGAGTAGACATAATGTGAGTTACTGTAAGTATCCCCTCAAAACGGCCCATTCATTTTTAGAGATCTTTCGACATACTGATTATGTCCCCTGAGGAGATCGCCATGCGTAAAATCCGATTCACTGAACACCAGATCATTGCCGTTCTGAAATCCGTAGAAGCTGGCCGAACTGTCAAAGATGTGTGTCGCGAGGCCGCTATTTCTGAAGCCAGCTATTACAACTGGAAGGCGAAATATGGCGGGATGGAAGCCGCTGATATCAAAAAGATCAAAGATCTTGAGGACGAGAATCGTCGTCTGAAGCAGATGTTTTCCGACCTGAGCCTGGAGTGCCGGGCATTGAAAGACGTTATCGAAAAAAAGCTTTAAAACCAGCGATAAAGCGTGAACTCGTCAACTATTTGACCGCACAGTTTACGATGAGCATACACCAGGCATGCAGGACGTTATCGCTGAGCAGGACGGTGTTTCGTTACCAACCGGATACGCGACGTGATGAACCGGTGCTGACCGAGGCAGCCGAGCGCTATCCCCGCTACGGCTTTAAGAAGCTTTTTCAGGTGCTTCGCAGGCAAGGGCAGGTCTGGAACCACAAGCGCGTACACCGGATGTACTGTTTGCTGAAACTGAATTTTCGTCGTAAGGGTAAACACCGTCTGCCGGTGCGCAATCCGGCACCGCTGGCAACGCCGGAAGCGCTCAACCAGAGCTGGTCCATCGATTTTATGCACGACGCGCTGATCTGTGGCCGACGTTTTCGGACCTTCAACGTCGTGGATGATTTTAACTGCGAGGCACTGGCAATAGAAATTGACCTGAATATCCCTGCTCAGCGGGTCGTCCGGGTGCTGGACAGGATAGTAGCAAACCGTGGATATCCGCTCAAGATGCGGATGGATAATGGACCGGAACTGATATCACTGGCTTTGGCGAAATGGGCTGAAGAGCATGGTGTGGTGCTGGAATTTATCAAGCCGGGTAAGCCGACACAGAACGCGTTTATCGAACGATTTAACAGGACGTACCGGACAGAAATACTGGATTTTTACCTATTTAGAACGCTGAACGAAGCACGGGAAATTACGGAACGCTGGCTGAATGAATATAATAGTGAGCGGCCCCATGAATCCCTGAATAACCTGACACCGGAAGAATACCGGCTGATGGCTGAGAAACCGGAAATCTCAAGAAGTGTGTGGAACTAAAGCTGGGATACTTACATTACCACGGTAGGAAAGCCAAATAAGTTTGCTTGGTTACTTGTTATTGGTGTCGCTATACATCAACATTGTCAGCGTATCGAGATACATAACCTTTTTATGGAGCACTATGTCGGTCTCCAATATTATAGACTTTAGTAAATTTCAAAGTTTTGTGACCAGTCGAAGGCTATTATACTGTTTGTGCCTGATG
>NZ_JAZGQA010000378.1:0-1590 GCF_048593855.1 Yersinia sp. 2542 StPb PI | reverse complement strand
ACTATCGGGTTTTTTCTTGCCTGAAATTTGAGTTCTGCCTATTTCTACTCTCGTCCATATCGCACCATCTGCCCCTTAAGGCTTTCTTAAGACAATATTATTACAGTCTTAGTATTCCCTATTTCCGCTTCAGGTTACTTCGTGAAGACCAGCAAGCCTACCTCTCAAGCCAATGTCACTCCAGCGACATTAAATAATGCCTCAACAGCACAGATAATTAAGACAAACTCCCTTTACTCGTTGCCGTTATCCTTCTATTTTTGGCAGGTTTTTGGGTTAGTGATCTGTGGATTGCTCTTTCTATGGCTGTCGAACAACGAGCAACTAGATTGGTTTATCAGCAATTACTGGTTTGACCCCGTCGGGCAAAATTTTCCATGGGAAAACAATTACTGGCTGGATTTACTCAACCACCGATTATTGAAAATAACCATTATCAGTACTGCCGTGGTGGCATTGTTATGGGGGATTTATCGCCGTAATGGGCGCTTGGTGACGACCATGTTGTTGTTTGGCATCGGTCCGTTGGTGGTTGGTGTGCTAAAGGCCGTCAGCGCCCACTCCTGCCCTTGGGATCTGGTGGAGTACGGTGGTAAAGCTATCAGTTATGTGCTGATGGGTACCGCTCCTGTAGGTGCAGGTCCCGGCCACTGTTTTCCCGGTGGCCATGCATCCAGCGGTTTTGCCGTGATGGCACTGTTCTTCCTGTTCTACCCCGAGCGGCCTCGGTTGGCTACGCTGTGTTGGTTGCTCGGTATTGGTCTTGGCATGTTGATGGGGTTTGGTCAAATTATGCGCGGGGCACATTTTCTTACTCATAACCTGTGGGCGGGTTGGTGGGTATGGCTGAGCCAGTTGGCTCTGTTTTGGATGATTAGCGGTTTTTACCGCCGCGATAAAGGTACTGAATAATGGAACAAATGAACTATTTTTTCTTTTCCATGATAAATGCGACCCCTGCATCACCGCCATGGATGATTTCTTTTGCGACCTTCATCGCACGTGACCTGATCATGATTATCCCCGTGTTACTGGTGGCACTGTGGCTATGGGGGCCAAAAGATAGCATTAACATGCAGCGAGCAGTGGTAACCAAGGCAGCAATCGCTCTTGCTTTCTCTATGCTTTCAGCGGCTTGTATCGGGATGCTTATCCCACACGATCGCCCTTTTGTTGTCGGTTTTGGCTATAACTTTATGAGCCATGCACCTGACAGCTCTTTCCCAAGTGATCACGGCACCGCTATTTTCACCTTTGCCTTAGCCTTTGTTTTTTGGCACAAACTCTGGTCCGCAGTCAGCATGATGGTCGTCGCAGCCGCCATTGCATGGTCACGTATTTACCTGGGTGTTCATTGGCCATTAGATATGGTGGGTGCCTTCTTATTAGGGATTATTGGTTGTCTGTTCGCACAGTTAGTATGGAATTTATTCGGTGACGCTATCGCGAGTGGTATGACTCGCCTCTATCGTATTAGTTTTGCTCTGCCTATCAGTAGAGGATGGGTCAGAAGCTAGTCACGCTAGGTTATAAATCTCACATTGCCGATGGCTCTAAAAGATCGGCAATACCCACCGCCGCCAATCACAT
>NZ_JAZGQA010000377.1:0-1594 GCF_048593855.1 Yersinia sp. 2542 StPb PI | reverse complement strand
ATCAGATGGACGTATTCAAGCAATCAGAAGTGTGGTTTGTCATTGGTAGCCAGAACCTGTATGGCCCGAAAACCCTGCAACAAGTTATGGATAATGCCCATCAGGTGGTTAACAGCCTGAATAGTGAAGCGGGCTTGCCAATAAAACTGGTACTAAAACCGTTGGTGACCACACCGGATGAGATAACTGCACTGTGCCGTGAGGCGAACTATGATACCGCCTGTATCGGGGTAATGACGTGGTTACACACCTTCTCTCCCGCCAAAATGTGGATTGGCGGTTTGAGTATTCTGAATAAACCTTTATTGCAATTCCACACTCAGTTTAATGCTCAGATCCCGTGGGAAACCATGGATATGGACTTTATGAACCTGAACCAAACCGCCCATGGTGGCCGCGAGTTTGGCTTTATCGGCGCGCGGATGCGCCAACAACACAGCGTGATAACCGGTCATTGGCAGGATAAAGCAGCGCATCAACGTATTGGTCAATGGATGCGAGTAGCGGCAGCCAAACAAGAAAGCCAACAGCTTAAAGTGGCACGTTTTGGCGACAACATGCGTGAAGTGGCAGTAACCGACGGTGATAAAGTGGCTGCTCAAATCCAGTTTGGTTACTCAGTTAATGCCTATGGGATCGGTGATTTAGTCACGGTGGTGGATGCCGTTAGCAAAGGTGATATTGATACCTTGGTTGAAGAGTATGAAGCCACTTACCGCTTCACTGATGCGGTAAAACTGAACGGCAATAAACGTGAAAATTTGCTGGATGCGGCCCGTATTGAATTAGGCATGAAGCGTTTTCTAGAACAAGGCGGTTTTAAAGCCTTTACCACTAACTTTGAAAATCTGTATGGCCTGAAGCAGTTACCGGGGCTGGCAGTGCAACGACTGATGCAACAAGGTTACGGTTTTGGCGGTGAAGGTGACTGGAAGACCGCCGCGTTGCTGCGCATTCTGAAAGTAATGGGCACTGGCCTGAAAGGTGGTACCTCGTTTATGGAGGATTACACCTATAACTTCCAACCAGGCAATGATTTAGTGGTTGGCTCTCATATGCTGGAAGTGTGTCCCTCTATCGCCAAAGAAGATAAACCGTTGCTGGATGTACAACACTTAGGTATCGGTGGTAAAGCCGATCCAGCGCGCTTGATCTTCTCTACACCGGCAGGCCCGGCACTGAATGCCAGTTTAATTGACATGGGGAACCGTTTCCGCTTATTGGTCAACGTCGTCGATACTGTCGAACAGCCACACCCATTACCTAAACTGCCGGTAGCCCGTGCTATCTGGCAAGCTCAGCCATCGCTGGCAACGGCTGCTGAAGCTTGGATTATCGCCGGTGGCGCGCACCACACGGTATTCTCTCAAGCCGTCGGGGTGGATGAATTGCGCCTGTATGCCGAGATGCACGGAATTGAATTCCTGTTGATCGACAATGATACGACGCTTCCTGCATTTAAAAATGAAATCCGCTGGAACGAAGTGTATTACCATCTAAATCGCTAAGTTAAGCCGAATACTATTATTTAATCTGTTGATTTAAATAGACCGGGTAATTTAAATAGATCTGATAATTAAATATAACAATTGAT
>NZ_JAZGQA010000376.1:0-1597 GCF_048593855.1 Yersinia sp. 2542 StPb PI | reverse complement strand
AATATAAAAAATAAGTAGAATCAGCTTGTTGACGTTATGATGAGTCGATACGGATGATTTTGTATGATTCTAAACCAATAAAATACCAAGTTATTTTCAGTAGTACTGATAATAAAAACATGTTCTTAAAAACAGTATTGACATCTGGTACAGAACACGTAGATTGGAATTCAACACCGGTGCAATTAGTAACGAACTCTTTATTTAGCCGGTGTCTATGTAGTTGATTTAAAATAATGCGATAAAGGTCACGAAATATTTTTTTATGTGAGATTCGCGATGGGTTTTTAATAATGGACCCGTGCGATGATGATTTCAGGCCAAGTAATAAATCTTTACGATCGCATATGTGGACCAAAACGCGATGAGTTAAGGCTTTGTTGTTAATAGTAATGTTCGCGATTTGTGTACGTAAGTATGAAGTCGAGGATATCGCGAAGAAAGTAAAGCCATGTAGCAAGAGTATATATCGCGAGGGTGATGTACTAATTTAGTCAGTGTTATCATAAGCATGGCTAAATGTAACGAACGGGAAATGTTATCATTCAGTTAATATATTGGAGGATAGAGTTAGTTGTAAGCACCAAATATTCCTGTAGAAATAGGTACATCTTTGTAAATAGTACTAAGATAAGTGTCACGTTATTAAGTTGATTAATGTTTAATTTTAAATCTGTAGTACCTTAAAAGCCCTGACTACTGTAGTCGGGGCTTTTATCATTGTGGCTTTATAAGGTTTTGTATTACTGCGTTTTATCGGGGCGATCCAATGCAGTTATCCCGATAAGAACAAAATAACCGCCATGAGGGTGCCCCAATCCCATCAATAACTGAAGCTTTTAACCCGCGCCAGCACATGCTCCTCTACCGGAATAGTAAGTGACGTACATCCTATATAATCGCCAACTAACCCCAGAAAAGACGTAAATGTCTTAAATACATTGATGGCTTCGTTTAATATTGTTTTCTTTCATTTTATCCGATGGGGTCACCGATGATTGCAGTTATCTTTGAAGTTGAACCGGCAGAGGGTGAGTACCATGCATATCTGGATTATGCCGTGGCACTGAAACCTTTATTGGAACAAATGGACGGTTTTATTTCAGTAGAACGTTTTCAGAGTTTAAGTAACCCGCAGAAGTTGTTATCGCTATCATTTTGGCGCGATGAGGCGGCCGTTAAGCAGTGGCGGAATATTGAACAGCATCGTGGCGCACAAGCCGCGGGGCGTGCGAGTGTGTTCGCCGGTTACCGCTTGCGGGTAGCGGCGGTGGTACGGGACTACGGCTTAACTGAGCGAGGGCAAGCGCCTGTTGATAGCCAGGTTCATAATAAACAATGAGTTATAGGTAACGACGGATACATTTTGTGTTTGGTAGCCCCCTAATGGTCAACCGCGGAACCGTATACTGTAGTTGAGACGATATCGCCGATTTAGTGTGTCACAATGTAAAATTCATGTGACGTATATGTGACTTCGTGCGCAAAAACACACCAATTTTATGCTGATTTCATCAGTAAAACCACGTTGAAAATCCTTCTACTCTGCCTTAACGCAGAACGAAATTAATTGTAACTAATTAATTTAAAACACTAT
>NZ_JAZGQA010000375.1:0-1598 GCF_048593855.1 Yersinia sp. 2542 StPb PI | reverse complement strand
ATTGAAGTAAACCGATAAACAACTCGATAGCACCGTTTATCGGTTTACTATTTCAAATTACTCATTAATTAACTAATAACTAGCCATAAACCAACAAATTCATAGCCACTGAGTTGTTCAAAGAGTTCAGCTGTTGGATTACCCCAATCATTATCACGAACTCCGGTGGCGGGATCGTAATAAAGTCCGTCGGAACCACGGGCTAACATGTGAAGAGCTTGCGGGCCGGAAGCCACACAAATCAATTGTACTTGCCCATGAGCCGGCTCTACATAAACAGCATCCGTATGTACATTTGGCTCCCCTACCACCGCCACACAGGCAGCTTGCTCAGCTGGATACAGCGCCCCCAAGGCATATAAGCCAGCAGCGGTGATATTCACCGATACCACCCGTGCGAAATCTATCGCCACAGCCGCCATTGCCGCAGGTGAGTTATATCCGCCACCCGCAACGTTTGCCCCACCATCGGGGTTAAGTATCCCAGTCAGACCATAGATCTTATCCTTAGCGTTAATAAAATCATCGTCTTGTTGAATGACATTATTATTTTCTCCATAAGTGATAATGGTACTTTCCGGCCACAGTGCAAATGCAGCCAATGTGGCAGTTAATGCATAAGCACCACACTCATTACTGAGCGGTGGCTGAGTCAGTTGACTAACAGGATTCGGAAATTGGCCCAATAATAGATTTAGCGAAATACTGGTTGTTAGATTAGGCATATAGCCTCCTCATAGAAATAATAAATAGGGGAGTACAGGTACGGCACTGTTGATCAGGCAGGCCGTACACGTGTGTTTTTATCAAGCAGCGCTAACCGTCCAAGTGCCCTGAGGGTTATAAATAACATTGAATGCGGTCACACCTTGGGTGGTATCACATATCGCGGACCCAACCGAAGACGTAGAGAAGTTAATAACCGTCCCCGCCTGATAGGTACCCGTTTGGACATAAAAACTCAGCACTGGCTGACAATCGATATTTTTGCTTGGTTCTGCATTGATGAAACTCGACAGTACGCTACTGCCACTGGCACTTTGCACCGCCAACCCCGCGTTAAATACATCTGTGACGGGGTTAAATGCAGGAGTGACAATACGATAAGCACCAGGTTGCACCCCTTCGGTATAAGTCGCAGGAGACAGACCAAGAGAAGGGTCAACCGACATTACCGTGGTGTTTGCTGTTTGTACTCCAGCGGTAATAGAGGTCAAATCGACAGGCTGGCTTGAGGTGATATATCCTGAATCTTGCCCAACCAACAAGCTTGGTAGTTGAGATTGTGCTCCAGCATAAAATTGCATTAAGCATTCAAAGGTCAGTACAGAACCCGAGCTGGCAAAAGGTGATAACACTTCCTGATAAATACTGTTGGAGTAAACTTTAGCGCCACCGGTATAAATCGCCGGTTTTTGGAAGAAAAAGAAATCCTGCGCTGTCGGGCTGTTATTGATTACGTTAATTGTATATAGAGTACTCATAGTGTGTTCCTTATAAATAAGAGGGAGACATCATTAGGTAGTACATCCGATATTCGCTCTACCCACAGTACAAATTGCAACCTGTGTGCCAACTAGATAATCAATTGAAGTCGG
>NZ_JAZGQA010000374.1:0-1609 GCF_048593855.1 Yersinia sp. 2542 StPb PI | reverse complement strand
CACCTCCGTTTAGTTCATTTTTAAGCTCTGGATTACCATGTTTTGGAAATAATTTATCTTTACTTTCTTTATCTATTTCTTGAATGAATTCTTGCTGATTATTTTTCGCATTTTCATCACTATGTGAGCTTAAGCAAGGAACCAAAAATAATTTCGCCTTCTCTGGAAGGCGCTTTCTAATTTTAATTTTAGCACGTGGACTTCGTTCTTCCAACCACTCCAAAACTGACTCTGCCTTGAAAAAGTGCACAACTTCACCATGATGACAAAAAACCTCACTCCCAATCGGGACTAAAGTCTTGACAACAGACCAACTATAACCAAAAACATATCCTAATGGCCCCCATAATTTATAGAAATGATTATCTAATTCTCGCTCTGGAGGTACCGAGGGAACTGCATCATTCTCATTAATATGCCTATAGTGAGGTATCCCCTTTAATTCCCCCATAGCACTCAAAGTAAAAGTACGAGGCATTCCATAAGTATATAATATAGGTTTGTAATCAATGAGTTTAGCTGCGTGTATTAAGGCCAGCGCACCACCTAAACTATGCCCACAAATATATACCCTCCTACCCGCCAAAAGTTCGACTAATCGTTCAACATTCTCTTTAATTTTAGTATTATCGCTGCCATTTATAACCTGAAACGCATCTAAAAATCCCTGGTGTACTAATCCATTACTAACAATCCCACTACAAGGTATTTTTATATCACAAGTTAGATTAATAGGTTTATAAGTAACATCTGTTACAACATCTAATAAACTGGCAGTGCCACGCCAAGCTACAATAATCTCAACATTATTAGCTGCAAAAAATAATTGTGTATCCTTTTTTGCCTCAGCCCCCTGACTCGAATCTATAAATTCAACATCAGTATAACGCTGGTGAAAAGGCACATCTTTAACAATAGGCTGAAATTTCTTATCATTTACTTGATACGGTACGCAAGCTAGCTCTAGCATTTGCTGGTTAAAAAAATGTGTTATAGACCCCGTTGCTTGCCCATCACCATTAGTATCGTAATCTGCATAAGATAATATTGACATCAATACCAGATTATAAGCATTCACCACCGAGTAGTCGGGTATATGATGCAAAACTAAAGACCATGCCCGGAAAGGACAAATTTCCAAAACATGGCGGCAATTCAATTTTTTTACCGTCAAACCGGTAAACCGAGTATCTGGGAAGTGATATGCTGGCGGTTTCTTTTTATCTTCCCAATTAGGGGTAATAGTCGGTAATTTATCGCACAATTTCCCAATAGTAATGTACTGGTACTCATACTCTTCTTGTTGTGCTAATTTTTTAACCGTTGAATATTTTTCTTCCCTACCGACACGCAGCGATCGAGTCTCCATTTCATCTGCGAGAGGTTGGGCCTCAATAAACAGTGTCAGGTCAAGATGGTGTAAACCCTCAATACGTATAATACCACTGGCATCACTATTGCCAGTATACTCGTTCACATGACCACTTCTGGTCGCATCATTAATGGCCCGATACGGCATATTAGCGACTGGATTATTCATCTCATCCAGTAATTGGAATTCAACCCAACTTGTTTGGTTTTTTGCGCTGAGTGATACGATCTTACTTTC
>NZ_JAZGQA010000373.1:0-1615 GCF_048593855.1 Yersinia sp. 2542 StPb PI | reverse complement strand
TCATTGATGTCGCTGCACTATGAGCGCATACTTATCAGGCTAAGTATCTGCTTCTCGTGCTTTGCCGCCCCTTCAAACGCCCTGCTGACGAATAAAGAGACGCAAAGCAATCACTTGCTTAATCGGTAATTTATGACCTCGGCACCACAACCTGTTAACTGGAAAAGAAACCTATTTGTCACCTGGTTAGGCTGTTTTCTAACCGGTGCTGCATTTAGTTTGATCATGCCATTCTTGCCATTGTATGTGGAGGAGTTAGGCGTGAGCGGTCACCAGTCATTGAATATGTGGTCCGGTCTGGTATTCAGCATTACTTTTCTGTTTTCTGCCATTGCCGCCCCCTTCTGGGGGAGCCTCGCTGATCGTAAAGGGCGGAAAATCATGCTATTACGCTCAGCGTTAGGCATGGGGATCGTGATGGTTTTAATGGGTATGGCGCAAAATATCTGGCAGTTTCTGGCATTACGTGCACTGCTGGGACTACTGGGTGGTTTTATTCCAAATGCCAATGCACTGATCGCCACTCAAGTACCGCGCAACAAGAGTGGCTGGGCTTTGGGGACGCTCTCAACCGGTGGGGTGAGCGGTGCATTAATCGGGCCACTGATCGGCGGGTTGTTAGCGGATAACTATGGCCTGAGACCGGTATTCTTTATTACCGCGGCGGTGTTGTTGCTCTGTTTTGCCCTAACCTGGCTGTATGTCAGGGAGCAGTTTGCACCGGTACTGAAAAAAAACATGCTTAACGGGCGGCAAGTATTTAACTCCCTGAAGAACCCGAAGTTAATCCTGAGCCTGTTTGTCACCACCATGATAATCCAGATTGCTACTGGCTCAATTGCGCCGATCTTGACGCTGTATGTGCGCGAACTGGCTGGTGATATTCATAATTTGGCTTTCGTCAGCGGCATGATTGCGTCAGTCCCAGGGGTTGCTGCATTGATGAGCGCGCCGAGATTAGGAAAACTGGGTGATAGAATCGGCCCGGAACGCATTCTGATTGCCATGCTGGCTCTGTCAGTGCTTATCTTGATCCCGATGGCTTTCGTGCAGACTCCATTGCAATTGGGTATTTTGCGCTTCTTGCTGGGGGCAACGGATGGTGCATTGCTCCCTGCGGTGCAGACGTTACTAATTTATAACTGCACCAATCAAGTGGCTGGCCGGATTTTCAGTTATAACCAATCGTTTCGTGATGTCGGTAATGTCAGCGGCCCGCTACTCGGGGCTGCGGTCTCTGCCAGCTATGGTTTCCGCGCTGTATTCTGTGTAACTGCCTTGGTGGTACTATTTAACGCGATCTATTCTTACTGGTGTTTACAGCGCCAGCCCTTAAAAGCACGGCAACGTGAGGTTCAACAACAGCAAGATAGCTAAAGATTAGAGGGGTAACCCACCCGGCGGGTACCCGCATAAACCATCCTAAATCCCTAAACAAAAGCACGTATATTCCTGCTCTTTTCTGCCCGAATCCTCCTGAGATGCACTGACAAAAGCCCCATCAAACGTTAATCCCTCGCCAAGTTGCTGTTTATTGTGTTTTTATGCGAAAATTTTTTATTCCAGCACTCTCTCATGTCAAAATAGCCATAGCATATTGATTTAACTTATTGAT
>NZ_JAZGQA010000372.1:0-1637 GCF_048593855.1 Yersinia sp. 2542 StPb PI | reverse complement strand
CTATATCCCTTCATCCACTTTATAAACCGCAATAGCTTCATCCACTGACTCGAAATATTTCACCTGATTATCTCGGCCAATAAATAGCGCGGCATCGCAGAACTCTTTCAGTGAACCGAGGCTATGGGAAACCATAAGAAAGCTTGATTCCTGGTGGCGGGATTTGAACAGGTCTGCACATTTTTGTTTAAAGCGCGCATCACCTACAGCGGTGACTTCGTCCACCAGATAGTAATCAAACTTAAATGCCATACTCAGGCCAAAACCCAGGCGGGATTTCATGCCAGAAGAGTAGGTTTTGATTGGCATATCAAAGTATTTGCCAAGTTCGGCGAACTCTTCAACAAAGGCCACTTTCTCTCGTAATTCACGCTCTGCTGCATACAGGCGGGCGACAAACTTAACATTTTCACGTCCGGTCAAACTCCCCTGAAATCCACCTGCCAGTCCTACCGGCCAGGAGATCGTTTTATCGGTAATAACTTTGCCGCTATCAGGCCGGTCGATACCACCGATGACACGTAATAACGTTGATTTACCTGAACCATTGCGACCAATTAGGGCCACACTTTTATTGGCAGGGAACTCGACATGCAGATTTTTAAAAACATAATGGCGCCCAGCAGGGGTACGATAAGATTTAGTTAGATTTTCAATTCTGATCATGAGGTTAGCATCGCCTCTTCACCGTTACGGTACAACACAAGCCCAACAAACAGACTGACCAACGTACAGAAGGCCAGATAGTATAAGTTGGCACCTTCGCTGACATAACCCGGAACGACGGCTTCACGGCATAGCTCAACGACATGGACTAACGGATTCCACAGTAAGTACGGCCAGTAATCCTTTGGAATTGAATGGAGCGGAAACATAATGCAGGAAATAAAGTAGAGCGGCTTTAACAGAATGGGTAGAAACTTCTCGGTTTCGGGGAAGGTTTTTCCTATCACCATAAAACTCAGACCGACGCCGCAGGAGAAAATGATTAGCATTAACCAGACCAGAACCAGCGAAATAAGGTTAATGACTTCAAACTCCTCGCCAAGCAGGCCGACGATCGCCATCAGTAAGATGTAAACTACCGCATAAATTAATGATTCTAAAACAGCGCGGGCAATGATGGTGTCTATCGGCCTTACCGGGCGATAGTTAAATAAGCCTTGGTTGGCTTCTATAGCACCAATCGACCGGTTACTGATATTAATGAATACGAAGTAGGGAACAATCCCATTAATCAGAAAAACCGGGAAGGAAATATCTGGCATGGTACGCTGCATAATGTAGCCGAAAATGCCTAGTAGCATGAGCATGTGAGCCATAGGCTCTAGCGCCGCCCAAAGATAACCCAGCCGATACTTGCCAAATCTGGTTTTAATTTCCCTTAGAAACAAAGCGTTAACGGCAGCTTTTTGTACTTCGAAACCACTACGAGCCATCTGTTGTTGTCCAAAAATTTAATCTGGTTTGTCCACGCTACCGCCCCTGATTTACAGCACCCAGTATGCTGAAAACAAAAATAGATTGTGGAATACCAATATGACGAAAATAACTACGCCAAAAGGATAGAGATATTTATACGTGTATTATAAAAAATAGATAATACTATGCCAGGCATGGTCTGGAATTTAAATATG
>NZ_JAZGQA010000371.1:0-1657 GCF_048593855.1 Yersinia sp. 2542 StPb PI | reverse complement strand
GACATTAATTTTTAATAAACACCATCTTCTTTGATAGATAATATTCCTGGCAGCCAACATACTTTCGGCATCAATATTACCTTTTATTTTCACTCCGTCATTATTGATAGCGACATATTTAAATACAGGCATGCTTGTCCTCTAAGCTTATCCTGACCACTTCTTCAATTGTTGTTAAGCCAGCCATAACTTTATCCACCCCATCTTGTTCAATGCTGCATATAGTTTGCTGCGCCAACTGAACAAGATCNTGCTCACTATAGCCTTTATAAATACCTTCCCGTAAGCGATTATCAACAACCANGAGCTCATGCAAAGCTATTCGCCCGCGATAGCCGGCCGCATTACATTTGTCGCAACCTATCGCACGATACGTATTTCCCGCTATGGTCATGCTATAATTTATGCCCAAGCTGTTTAATTGCTCCGGCATAAATGTATACTCTTGCCGACACTCGATACATAGTCGGCGCACCAAACGTTGAGATAATACTGCCAATAATGAGCTTGATAGCATAAAGGGTTCGATCCCCATATCTTTCAGCCTGGTTACAGCACCAACGGCGCTATTAGCATGTAGCGTTGATAAAACCAAATGGCCGGTTAAAGAGGCTTGTACCGCTATTTGTGCAGTTTCCACATCTCGTATTTCGCCAATAAGGATGACATCAGGGTCCTGTCGCAGTATTGCTCTTAGGCTTCGAGAGAAAGTCATGCCAATTTTTGAATGAACCTGTGTCTGAGAGATACCATCAATATCAAACTCGATAGGATCCTCGACAGTCATAATGTTCCTTTCACCTGAGTCTATTCCCATTAGAGCTGCATAGAGTGTGGTACTTTTGCCTGCACCCGTAGGGCCAACAATCAATATAATACCATGAGGCTTGAGCACCAGTTTTTGCATCAAGCCATAGTTTTTTGCTGACATATCTAAAGATTGTAAGTCCAACTTAATACTGCTTTTGTCCAGTAACCGCATAACTACGCGCTCACCATGATTTGACGGTAGAACAGACACGCGAACATCTAAAACGCGCCCGGCCAAATTCAGTGCAATACGTCCATCTTGGGGAATACGTTTCTCTGCAATATCTAATTTCGCCATAACTTTAATCCGAGAAACTAATAATAGTGCTACACTGTGTTTCAGTTCTAATATATTTTTTAATACCCCATCAATACGAAATCTGATAGCCAGTTTTTTTTCGAAAGATTCTATATGGATATCTGACGCTAAGTTTTTAATTGCTTCTGTTAAAATGGCATTGATTAGTCTTATTACTGGAGCCTCACTATCTGAGTCCAATAGGTCTTCACTGTCAGATAGTTCACTAGCAAATGAATAAATCGCGATCTCATCACTTATTGCATTCATTATTTTATGTGACTGCATTGAACTATTTTGATACGTGGCCGTCAGAGTATTATTAAACTCATCATCAGTAACAAAATCAAGGCCCATAGGTTGACAGGCGACTCTATTCCCTTCAAGTATTGCCTCAAGCGAAGCTGAATGGCGGCATATGATTTGATATCCATTTTCTACTGGGAGTAAGATAACACCATTATCTTTAGACCAATTCAATGTTAATGGTACTAACTTCTTCTCATCTTGGTTCATAACTCAATCCCTACGTCACGGTAAAACTCCCTT
>NZ_JAZGQA010000370.1:0-1661 GCF_048593855.1 Yersinia sp. 2542 StPb PI | reverse complement strand
GTGCAATTAGCCGCATATGGTAGCAGTTCCTCTTCAGGCTCACTTATATCCAAAAGGAATGTTATATAAATTTCTACCCTGATTTGTATGGAATACATTCAAATTGGTGATTATTTACCCATTAAAATGTGATCACAGTCGAAAGTTTTTCAATTGTTCCATATAGGATAGCAAGGGAATGGTGGTATCAGTTTGCCAATAGACGGAAAAACAAACTAATAGAACACAGAATACGCGTTCTAATTGATTGCCTTTTTGTGGGCGTAATAGCGGGATACAGAATCGCCAGCGGCAAGGCCATAACAGCGGTACGCCAGCAGGTGTGAGCATATCCGCTAGCAAATGGCTGAAATAGCCAATAATCATTGCATGGAACGCATCTGCGGGAATAATCCAATCGCGTGAGATGTCCATTTGAAATAGTGCCACACCACCGATAACGGCCAATAGGCTATGGGTAAACCCACGATGGCCAAATGCACGGGCAATGGGGGTGGAGAGCCACTTTAACCGCTGGCCAAGGATTGACTTTGGGTGATCAATATCGGGTAGCAGGGAAGTTAGCAGGGCGCCAGGGATAATATGCCACCAGTCACCCTGTGCCAGTTCCGGTGTAAGACCGACTTTTTTGGCAAAGATAGCGCAGGCGACAGAAAAAATAAGGTGTCCTTCCCCTGTCATACTTGAATTCCGAGTCTGTAGCTGTTGATTTATCCAGTATATGAGATTTATCTTGGCGTGGATAGTCGTTACGCTGTAACTAAATGTCTCATTTTTCTCTGGCTGAGAGCAGGGAGTTTAACGTGAGTATTCAGGGGGGAAATATCAGGTCTTGGGCTGAAATGAAGTTACATTGATAAAAAAAGGGGAAAAGTGACCGGGAGTCGACTTTTCCCCAAAGTAATACGGGTATGGGCATAATTTAACAAATAATGATGAGGGTACTCATAACGACATAATAGTTAGAAGCTGTACTGTACACCGACACGGTAGCGAGTTTGACGCTCGTCAGTCGTTTTGCTACCTGCTACGTTGCCGATAGCAACATATGGCTTCCAGTTTTTATCCCATTTGTAAGCAATTTTCACATCATGAGTCCATTCTTCTTTTTCTTTATTTGCCAGAATTTCATCTTCAGATTTCTTGTAGTTTAATTCGTATTCTGCTGAATAGTCTTTCAAGAAGTTATAAGCAAACAGCATGGTGAACTCATGGCCTTTCTCTGTTGCTTTGGTCTGAGCTGGCTGGTTACGCTTGTAATATGGGCGATAACGCAGTGAGGTAGAGAAATCATCAGTAAAGGACACTTTACCGCGCAGGTAAGGGCGATAGTTGTTCGAGTCAGATGATGACTCTAATGAGAAACCAGGCTCAATCTGGAATGTTTTGTTGAATTGATAGACATAGCTGGCAACCACTTCGGTACCATTACTGACTTGCTCATTAAATGGTTTATTAGGCGTAGTATCAGAGCTGTGCTGGCCCCATTTCCCTTCTAAAGATAAACCAAAACCATTGGCAAAACGGTTGGAGATCAGTAAACGGTCTTTATGATCAGATTTACTGGTATCTTTCATTTCATGCCGATAGTCAATTGTTGTTGCAACAGAACTAAAACTGATAACAGATGCCACTGCCAAAGTAAGTAATTTAAATTTCAT
>NZ_JAZGQA010000036.1:0-29449 GCF_048593855.1 Yersinia sp. 2542 StPb PI | reverse complement strand
TGCAAAACTCATCAGACCATAAATCCGCCTCCCCGCCCCCAGAGGGTAAGGCCTGGTATCAACTTACTGCGGAAGAGTCTTTGCAGCATTTAAATAGCCGCGAAGAAGGGTTAACGCCACAAGAGGCGGAGGAACGCCTTAAACAGTACGGTCCCAATGCGTTACCGGCCAAAAAAAGCAAACATCCCCTGCTACAGTTTTTAGCCCACTTTAATGATGTGCTGATTTACATTTTATTAGCGGCAGCATTGGTCAAGGGTCTGATGGGTCACTCGGTTGACACTATTATTATCCTTTGTGTTGCGGTTATTAACGCCTTAATTGGTTATGTTCAGGAAAATAAAGCCGAGAAGTCTCTGAAAAGCATACAGAATATGCTTTCCAGTAAAGCGGTGGTCATTCGTGATGGTAGCGCCCAGATTATTGATGCACAGGATCTGGTCCCTGGTGATATCGTCACCTTGAAACCAGGGGATAAAATCCCCGCAGACCTGCGGTTGCTGGAAGCCCACAATCTTCAGATTGAAGAAGCTATCCTGACCGGTGAGTCAACGGTAGTCGAGAAGCAAATCGGCGTGATTGAGAACGAGTCGGTGATTGGCGATCGCAAAAACCTGCTGTTCTCAGGGACGACCATCAGTGCCGGTACCGCGAAAGGTTTGGTGATTGCCAGCGGCGGTGATACCGAACTGGGCCATATCAACCAAATGATGTCGACGGTTGAATCAACCCGTACTCCGCTGCTGCAACAGATGGATCGTTTAGGCAAAGCCATATTCATCCTGATCCTGGTCATGATGGCATTCCTGTTCGTCTTCGCCTTTATCCTGCGCGACCTGCCGGTCGATGAGCTGTTACTGGCATTGATAAGTCTGGCGGTGGCCTCGGTTCCCGAGGGCTTACCGGCGATTATTTCGATCATCCTCTCCCTTGGTGTACAAGCGATGGCGCGCAACCGCGCGATTATCCGCAAGCTGCCAACGGTAGAAACCTTAGGTGCTATGACTGTCGTCTGTTCCGATAAAACCGGCACACTGACGATGAACGAAATGACCGTTAAAGCAGTGATTCTGGCAGACCACTGCTATCGCGTAGAAGGTGAAAGCTACGAACCGGTTGGCAACATTTACCCGGAAGGGAGTGACCAGCAAGCCTCGCTCGATACCAACGGCACGTTAAAGACATTTATCACTGCGGTGAATTTGTGTAATGACAGCCAGATTCAGAAGAACGACCAAGGTCATTGGGCCATTACTGGCGGCCCGACAGAAGGCGCACTGAAAGTATTAGCCGCCAAATCCGGTATTGAGCTGGGTCAAGTGACTCAGCACGGTAAAATTCCTTTTGATTCTGCCTATAAATACATGGCTACCAGCCATCAGGTTCAAGCAGAAAATAGTATCTTCCTGACCGGCGCACCTGATGTGTTGTTTACGTTCTGCCAACAAGAACTGACCGACCAGGGTGTTGCACCGTTCCGCCGCGATTACTGGGAAGCCGAGATGGCGCGTTATGCCAAGCAAGGTCTACGCATGGTAGCAGCAGCCTTCCGCCCAACAGAACAACCTGTCAGTGAGTTGGACCACAGTGATATCCAGCAGGGCATGGTGTTTGTTGGTATCGCTGGCATGATGGACCCACCACGTCCTGAGGCCATCGACGCCATAGCGACCTGCCAGCAGGCTGGTATTCGCGTGAAAATGATCACCGGCGACCATCAGGAAACCGCGATGGCGATTGGTGCCATGCTGGGAATTGGCAATGGTAAAGACTCCATTACCGGTGGCCAACTGGAGCATATGGACGATAAAGAACTGGCACAAGCTGCCGTTCATTATGATATTTTCGCCCGTACCAGCCCGGAACATAAACTGCGTTTGGTTAAAGCTTTACAAGAGAAAGGCGAAATTGTCGGCATGACCGGTGATGGTGTGAATGATGCGCCAGCGCTGAAACAGGCCGATGTGGGTATCGCCATGGGTATCAAAGGCACCGAGGTGACAAAAGAAGCCGCCGATATGGTGCTGTCAGACGATAACTTCGCGACCATTGCCAGTGCAGTTGAAGAAGGCCGTCGTGTCTACGATAACCTGAAGAAAACCATTCTGTTTGTATTGCCCACCAACCTGGCGCAAGGGTTGCTCATTATCTTTGCCATCCTCGCGGGGGCTGTTATTCCATTAACGCCATTGCAAATCCTCTGGATAAACATGGCAACTTCTACCACGCTCTCTTTCGGTTTAGCATTTGAACCGGCAGAAAGAGGCATTATGCGCCGCAATCCACGTGACCCATCAAAACATGTGTTAGATGGCCATGCCATCTGGCGTATCGCGTTTGTTGGTACCTTGATTGCCTTAAGTGCTTTTGCCTTGGAAGCCTACATGGAGCCACGCGGTTACAGCACTGAATTTATCCGTACAGTATTGATGCAAACACTGGTTACCGCGCAGTGGATTTATATGTTTAACTGCCGGGTGATGGACCGCTTCCCACTGAACAAAGAAGTCTTTGTTAACAAAGGGCTGTGGTTAGTATCCGGTGTATTGATCGTGTTGCAGTTAGCCATCATCTACCTGCCATTTATGAATACTGCTTTCGGTACCGAACCATTGCCAGCCTATTACTGGGGCTTAACACTGTTGGTTTCCATCGCCATCTTCTTGGTAGTAGAGATCGAAAAGTGGGTTATCGGTCGCTTTAAGCGCGGATCGAATCCGGTCTGATATCAATACGTTGCGATACATAAAGCCCGGCTAATTAGCCGGTTTTTTTTATCGCCCATAAATATGATTTAAGATAAATCGCATATTGCCGATAGCATGACTATTATTGCATCAATTAAATCTTATAATAGAATGGCGGCGATTTATTATGCGATCGCTGCAATGAACATGTGAACCATGCCGCCCTACAGGAAGCGCAAAAATGAACACCGCAACTTGCGCAATTAACGGCGTCAGCAATTATGAACGCGACTATCCGCTAAAACTAATGACGCTATGGCGTGTCTGGCGGGCCTGTGCTTCTATTTTATTACTTCTCTCTGGCTTACTTGCCCCCTTACCATCAATGGCTGCGGATAACATCAATGAAGCCCTTATCCATGAACGCAGTAATGCCGCCACCAAAATGGTGTTGGGTATTATCAGCTATGCACGCTGGCCCGTGGCCCCCGTCGTAACGCGCTTGTGTGTGGTAGCCCCGACAATCTATGCAGAAGAGCTGTTTAATCCCGCGTTTATGGAAACCACACATCCCATTAAAACTCAGCGCTATTCCCTCTCGGATAGCTCGATTGCAACCAATTGCGATGTCGTTTATCTGGGGCGTACCGAGCGACAACAGCGTCAGGAGTTGACAGCCCGACTGTCGGGATATCCGATTCTTACCATCAGTGAAGATTATGACGAATGTACATTTGGCAGTGCATTTTGTTTGTTACTGGAAGGTAAGCAGGCTTCTTTCAAGGTCAATATGGATGCATTGGCACGCGGTGGGGTAAAGGTTCATCCCAGTGTGTTGCAACTTGCGCGTAAAAAGACAGACGCATTATGAATTCAACACAGAATAAGTCAGTCAAACAGACAAAAAATCGTCCAAACATCGCGAAGCTCCCCACTCTGGGACGGGTACTTGGTCGTATACATCTGACGGTGGCATTGGTCTCGGTCGCAACGGCAGGTATTTTTCTCACACTGGCGGCACTATTTGCCTTGCGGGTGTATGCCGACCATAACCTACATTTAATTGCCCGTTCAATCAGTTACACCACTGAAGCTGCCGTGGTGTTTGGTGATAGCGTGGCCGCTAACGAGGCGCTGTCCTTGATTGCGGCAAATGAAGAAGTTGCCCAAGCTAAAATTCTCGATGTGAATGGCCGAGAAATAGCTAACTGGACGCTACCAAAAGATAGTCCAATGTATGATATGGAACAAAAAGTCGCCCGTTGGGCTTTGCCTGAGCCGGTGGTACTCCCCATGATGCATGCCGGTAATGAAGTCGGCAGCATCGTGATTGTTGGCCATGGTGGTAGTCTGCTACGTTTTCTGTTGCAAGGGTTGGTGGGCTTATTCGTCTGCCTAATTCTCAGCACGTTAGTGGCACTATTCCTGTCGCGCCGGATGCTGTTTGGCATTATCGAGTCGTTGAACAAAATCACCGAAGTTGCTCATAGTGTTAGCCGCCACCGCAGTTTTGGTCAGCGAGTACCGTCAGCAAAAATTGTCGAACTTAACGAATTAAGTAATGACTTCAATGGATTACTTGATGAGCTCGAGGTTTGGCAAGCCCATTTAACGCAGGAAAATGACTTCCTTGCACACCGTGCTGCCCATGATAGCCTGACTGGATTGGCTAACCGTGCTTTCTTTGAGGGCCGACTAAGCCGCACGTTGAGTGATTGCGCCGATGATGAACAACTGGCCGTGTTATTTATTGATGGTGATCACTTCAAAGAAATCAATGATAACTATGGTCATGCAGCGGGAGATCTGGTGCTGACCGCGATTGCCGATCGTATCCGCGCACTGTTACGTGAAACCGATTTGGTGGCACGTTTGGGCGGCGATGAATTCGCCGTATTACTGGCACCGATCCACGACACCGATGATGTTGTTACCATCGCTAATAATATTATCGACAGTATGAATCAACCTATTGATTTGGTAGATGGTAGTGAGATAACCGCCTCTATCAGCATCGGTATTGCGATTTACCCTGATCATGCGCTGACCCCCGAAGAGCTATTACAACGGGCCGACGAAGCCATGTATCAAGCAAAGAAACGTTTCCAGTTCGGTGGCAGCGTCATTGCCTACCAATCGGATATTACTCTTACTGAAAGCTTAGGATAGGTGACATGCAGGGATTGAAAAACAACAGTCTGATAAGCCATATCTGGATGAGTTTTTTCGCCATGAGTTTATTGATATTGGCGGGGTGTCAGGCAACCAAACCACCAGGATTAACACCCGAGCAGATTGCAGCCTTACAGGAACAAGGATTTAAATTAACTGAAAATGGCTGGGAATTTGGTCTGGCAAACAAAGTGTTATTCGATAGTGACGTGAAAAAATTGAATCCGTCTGGCGGGCAGACAGTACAAAACATTGGCCGTGCGCTATCGAGTGTGGGCATTACTCATCTGCGGGTTGATGGGCATACTGATTCCATCGGTAAAGATGAGTATAACCAACAGTTATCGCTGCAACGTGCCTCTGCGGTAGCGGATGCACTGGCAACCATAGGTATTCCGCGAGCCAATATTGAGGTACGAGGCCGCGGTAAGTTAGAGCCGGTCGCCGATAACCGTACCCCTAAAGGGCGGGCAGAAAACCGCCGGGTGGCCATGATAGTCACCGCACCCTAACCTTTTTGCGTTCCCAACGAGTGCTACAGGGAGATATAAAACGACTCTCACCGAATCACTTAAGTGATTCGAGTTAGCGACAGCAGCGAACACACCTGCGACTTGAAAGATGCCACCAACATATACCCTATAGATTTCGAGCCGCAGGAAGGCAGCAAAGGAGGTAATCCCGATGAGCTTACAATAAGTAAGTGATTCGGGTTAGCGACAGCAGCGAACACACCTGCGACTTGAAAGATGACGGGTATAGTAAAACGGGCTACACTCCGCACCAGATATCCTAATAAAAACTGATCTAGAGAGGCAGACGCAACGTGGCTCAATACGTCTATTCAGTGTTGAGCCTATGTATAGTTACTCTGCACCTACCTGCACAACCGTGAAATATCAGCCATTTAACACAACCCTCAAAAATGCAACTACGCACAAATCTACACGTATATGAAAATGTTTTGCCCCATTTTTGCCCCATTCACTACTTACCACCTTCATCTCACAACCGGTAATTCAGCCCACCGGGTAGTGTAAGCTGGCGATAGCATCTCTCGTTTCATCTGCCATGCTTTCTGTATGCCTTGCCCGGCAAACCACACCTTTCCCTTCCCTGACTTATTAATATCGTCTAGCGCAGCCATCAGTGCTGCACTGTTAACCTTGGGCTGGTTATCATCGAACAACCCTAATTGAGCTATACCCTGGCTGTAAAAATCACCCAGCATCACCCCGCCCTTTTGATAGCGATAGCCCTCTTTCCAGATCGCATCGAGACAGCCTACTGCGGCGGCAATGATGTCACGCGAGTCCTGAGTGGGGATATGAAGCTTAGTGCTCACTATGTTGCCATAGTAAGGCTCATTGAGTGCGAACGGGCTGGTTTTGATAAAAGCTGATATATGTCGGCAGTATTGATGCTCGCCGCGCAACTTCTCAGCCGCACGGACAGCATATCCGCAGATAGCTTCGCGCATATCCTGATAATCAGTGATCCGCTCCCCAAAGGACCGACTACAAACTATCTGCTGTTTGGTCGGGGCGAACTCTTCAAGCTCCAGGCATTGCTCGCCGTTGAGTTCTCTCACCGTTCTTTCTAGCACCACATTGAAATTTTTACGCACAAATTGAGAGTTGGTATCGGCAAGTTGTAATGCCGTGGTGATGCCCAGTTGATTGAGCTTTTTACCAATGCGACGGCCAATACCCCATATGTCCTGTACCGGCGTTATCGCGAGTAACTTACGCTGCCTGATGGGATCTGATAAATCCAGCACACCACCGGTTTGACTCCACAGCTTAGCCGCATGGTTTGCCAGTTTAGCCAGGGTTTTAGTTTGAGCTATCCCTACTCCAACAGTGAGACCGGTCCACTGCAATACCCGCTGGCGTACATCACGGCCAAACTGATCAAGGCTCATACAATTCTTGACCCCGGACACGTTCAAGAATGCTTCATCGATTGAGTATATTTCTGTAGCCGGTGACATGGCTTCCAGTACCGTCATGACCCGGTTAGACATATCTGCATAAAGCTCATAGTTGCTACTGAACGTGACCACGCCGTATTTTTGGATCAGATTGCGCATCTTAAAATATGGCTCTCCCATTTTGATACCAAACAACTTGGCTTCACGACTGCGAGCTATGACACAGCCATCGTTGTTTGAAAGGACGACTATCGGTTTCCCATGCAAGTCTGGCCTGAATACAGACTCGCAGGATGCATAAAACGAGTTTACGTCAGCGAGGGCAAACATTTGCTGTATCGTTAATAACGTATTTCACTACACCGAAAGTCTCTAAATCGTCACCGCCATCATTTAAAATAATCGGGTCATAGTCTGGGTTCATGGCTTCAAGCTGTACAGCAGGATGTAAGCACAGCTTTTTTACTGTGAACTCCCCTCCGACAGCAGCGATAATAATATCGCCATGTTGGGCTGTGATACTGCGATCGACAACAAGCAATGACCCGTCATAGATACCGGCCCCGGTCATTGAATTACCCGACACTCGCACAAAGTAAGTTGCTGCCGGATGAGCAATGCATAGTTCATTCAAATCCAGTGGTCGTTCGACATAATCCGCAGCAGGACTAGGGAAACCAGCGGGGATTTTCTCGCTAAACAACGGGATAGGAACGATTTCACGAAGCGGGGAGAGTTGGTAAAAAATCATCATTCACACCCATAATTAACTGTATATACATACAGCATAAATTGTAGGAACATTCTTGTGAAGTGAGGTTTTGATAGTTTTAACTAAGACGCTGGATCTACTAAGAAGATTTATTCAGGAACTACCGGCCACTCAATATCTGGCACTAGGGAAACATCGATGTTCTTCACTTTTACCCGATACTGTTTCCATGCTTTCAAATCAGTGCGCAGTTTATCCGGTACAACATCATCGCTATCCTCCAACCCCTCGATCTCATCTATTATCGCGTCAATCACGTTAGATGCATGCGACATTAGTGATGATTTTTCAGCGTTAGCAATAGCAATAAGTGACTCTCTTGCATTCTCGATATCTTCAGGTGATGGGCCGCTTGTCTCTACCCATGCCCCACCAGTCCATTCACCGGTTACTTGATCTTTTACGCCCCCATGGTACTTTGCCTTGTAAAAACCATCACCAACTAAATCAGCAGTCCAGTCATCAGGTAAATCATCACCAGAATTTCCAACAATGAAATCGCCTATAAAGAATGCAAGTGAATCTAAGATATTTATTTTCATGATTTACACCGGCTGAAAGTAGAAAGATAGAGCAGACCCAGAGCTAGCAACAACATCAAATAAAGATAATGTGCCATCTGTGCCAAGAGAATACCGAGGCAAGTTAGCTATGCTCGTTATGGGGTTTCCCGTGGTGATAGGTATTCCGGTAGTGGGTAATATAACTAGGTTGCTCGGTCGGTATCCAACGGGAAGAGTTGCAACTAGTGGTGCAGTGCCATTTACAACTGTAATTTCTACAAATACCAAGCCTAATACTTTTCGATATGCCGCCCGAAACGCCCCAGCGGGCTTAGTCCATCCATTGACAAGTGTTAAATTTATCCAAGCTGTATTTGCAACCTGGCTTGCGGTAAGTGCATCGTTTTCTAATGCAGTTATTCCCAGAGCAGATTTAGCACCAGCTAAAGTATTTGCTCCTGTCCCGCCGCCTGTGATAGGGATTGGGTTGGCTGAGTTCCTGTCTGTTATCACATTAAATAAACGTGAGCCGATGGCTCCAGTGACCCTGATTTTATAAACATTAAAAGCAGACGCTACAACAGTGCTCGGGATTAAAGTTAAACCAATAGTATTGCCGGACACATAATCAACTTTTATGCTTATAACTAGCCCGGTCGCGGGGTACACAACCCCATCAGGTGGGTTAATCCAAGATACTGAATATACTAAATAATTAGCGCCAGATGTGAAGATAAAATTCTGCCAGTCAAAATTAGATATGGACGTCTGAGAGGGCAACCCAATGCCAATCGCAGATAATTGCTGTTGGCTAACTTTATTACTTACATCTTGTGATATTTGAGCCAATGAAGGAATGACAACCGTTGAACCATCTGGCGCAATAATACTCACACTCCCCGTTCCGGTAGTTATTAGCTGCCAGTCTTGTAATAATTGCTGATACAAAGCTAATTGCGCCGATGTCTCACGTGCCAATGCCGAATATGAATTAGCTACGCTGGTTTGAATACCATAATTAGAAGCGGACAATGCATCAACTACATTCCCGTCAATTCTTATTTTAGTATTACTGTCTACCGCCAGTATTTCATAGATTAATGTATTACCGTCAGACCG
This sequence comes from Yersinia sp. 2542 StPb PI, assembly GCF_048593855.1. Lineage (NCBI taxonomy): Bacteria > Pseudomonadati > Pseudomonadota > Gammaproteobacteria > Enterobacterales > Yersiniaceae > Yersinia > Yersinia sp. 2542 StPb PI. The sequence goes on along the minus strand of NZ_JAZGQA010000036.1, from coordinate 20,263 downwards.
CTGCACAACTAATGCCTGTCCGGGGGCTACCCCCATTACATTATTAGCCCACTGGGTTCCCGTTCCTGTAATTACATTTTGTCCGGCCGCAGCCGTGACTGTACCTGACCTGTACCAAGCCATAATATTTCCCTAAATCAGTTTAAAAGTAGGTGTTAGTGTCCAGCACAGGCATCCTTATCGGGCATATTCCACTAGGCGCATCAACGGTATTAGAGCTGTTTACATATGCCCCAGCGCCAGCAGTTATGCTTGACCCTGACATCCTCATTGCCGACCTATACCACGCCCTGTAATTCCCACTCTGCACATTACCCGCAGGAAGTCCGCCAGCGCTTGGAAGTGGTATCATTGGGCGAGCTACTCCGGTGTCTACCCACGTGTTTGCTTGATTGCTCAGTGATGTAAATCCAGCAAGTATCATAGGCGCGTACCTCGACGAATATGTGCACTGCCCATTCACGTTGAAAATAGCCAATCCCGCCGTACCTGGGTCGGGTTGTTGAGGGAAGAAACCACTAGTGAATACACAAATATTGGCATTTACTGAGCCACTACTCGTTGTACCGGTAGAGTTTATTTGATAGCAATTTATTACTTTATTTACTGAATCATAATATAAAGAAACATTAGAGTCGGTCCAATTAGCAAAAACCATAGCATTATCTCGCGCTATAACTCCTGCTGGTACAGTCCACGACCCGTTTATTGTTACATTTCCCCGCTATGTGCAAAAACCCAATGCCGAACTGTCTGTTATTGCCATGACATTGGTCGAATTTTGCAGGTAAAGCCCATAGCTCCCAAACGCCTGTGGTGGTAATACCTCAAATGCTGAAAACTTAGCCCATCCCATGGGAGATGTATTTAATGAAAGATGTAAACGCGTGCCTGACATGTAATAGCCAGTTACCCACCACCCAAATGAAGTTGATGACCCAGCGGGGCTTAACACCCCCCCGAAATCAGTGGGTACAATGCATATTTCCCCGCCTCTATAATTGGGTATGTCTTGATACCTGGTGGTGTCTCCATCTTTCACAGTGTTATCGTAATACCCCAGATAGGACAGCATTCGCATACCGGCGGTCATATATACGCCTTTCCCCCCATCACTGGGGGATACATATAAAATAGGTTCAGCCATTAGAAATACCCACATATTACCGCTGGCTGTCCATTAGCGTGATATGTTCTCTGTCCGCGATAATCTACTATTGTACGAATCCCATTAATCGTATTATCCATGGTTATATTCCCCCTGAGATTTACACTATTAAATTCAGCATTGCCATTTTTAAAATCTAGCTTTAGACCAGACAGTCCTTGAACGTAATTATCTGATTCAAGAGTATCTGTTATTTTTCCTCGACCAATTGATGCCTTTGCAATAAATGCGTCATTCATGAACACTTGACCATTTACCACTGCAAAAGGCGAAAATAAATTACCTGCTGGGCCGGAGAGTAATATAAATTGATCGGCAGTAAAGCCAATTGAGGATTTAGCTACACCATTAATAAACTCAGCACCGATTACCATGCCAGCACTGACAAATTGACCGTTATAATTTAGTCCCGCTCTCAAGCTGTAAGTTGCACTGGCACCATCAGCATCAACAACGGCCGTCATCTTCTGGTCAATCGCGGCGGTCTGGCCCTCAAATGTTGCTGTAACCAACAGTTGATATTCTGCAAATGCTCTGGCTGCATCGGCCTGAGTAGTCCACAACTCGACAATCCCCGCTTTATTCTCTCCGTATTGTGCCCATTGCTGGCGAATGCTGGAGTTATTGGCGTTTGCCGTTTCGAGAATACCTTCGGCATTCATGAAGTCATCATTAATCAGTTGCTGACCCGCCACGGTGTTATTAATGAAATCATCGCCGATCGCTTCGAGAATAGCGCTTGTGTCGTTGCTGGACATGCCACGAACCCAATCTATCCAGGGCGACTGATTACCTGATTTATCGACTATCCGCGCGCGGAACCAGAACACTTGGCCCGCCCTTAATCCCTGCATGGTGTAGTTTCGTTGCGGATGCGGTACATCACTCAACAGCATGGCATCGGTACCATCAGCAGACAGGCTATATTCAATCTCGGTTTTTAGCGCATCTTCTGCCCCTTCTGGATAACCCCAATTCAGGGTGATACCGAAGAGAATGCCGGTGGCTGCAAAACCCACTGGCATTGGAGGGTTGCCCTCTTTACCGTTTAATGTAGTTTCTTGTGCATTAGCCCAGATACTGGATATCTCAGCCGCATTGATTGCCCTGACTCTGCACTGATAGCGCCCGGCGTAAATACCCGTAACATCAAAGCTACGTGTAGACGTGCGCGGGGCAGCGATCCAGTTGCCATTATCGCGCCGCCACTCGGCCTCGTAAGCAATTGCACTTTCAGCGGCATCCCATTCTACATGCAAGGTGGTGACAGCAAGCCCTTGGGCTATTGCAGAAAAACTGGTTATTTCAATGTTTTTTGGTGGCGGCTGCACACCTGGTGGAATAATGCTAATCGGGCGATCTTCAATAATTGCGCCGCTTTCTATCTTGGCCCATTTATTTTCATCGTACTCAATAGCATTAATTTCATAGGCTATTTCCTTCTCTGTTGATGCGTCCTTGATGCCAACAACGCGATAGAGCTGTACTGCCAGATCATCGGCATCAACACTCCAGGCACATTCAGCGGCAGGTAATTCACTGTATGCAACACTAACAGTGACCACTTTATCACTCACTGATTGCACCGTTCTTGCCTGCGCCACCCCACTCGGAAGGTTAACAATAAGGCGATCCCCTGGCTTTGCGTCAGGCTTGCGATCAAGGGTAACATTGCGCCCGACTGCGCTACTTATGCGCCCTCCAAGCACTCGCCCAGCCAATAGCTGATCTGCAACCCCAACAACCCAACCCGGCAAGGGAATGCGGCCCTCAAGCCCCACAGTGAACGAAACCGCCCTATCCTTTTCATTGGTATAGAGAACCCACTTACCCCGGCGAATAGCCTCACTGCGCCGAGTACAGCCTATTGCCGTTATGTCAGCATTTAAAGTACCGTAACGCCTAACTAGGGACCGAACGACGACAGGTTCAATATCATCCTGATAACGGTTGTCAGGGTTTGAATATGACACCATAGCCTGGCTGTAATGTGTTCGCTCACTGGCAGAGCTATACTGAAAACCATCTTTCACATTAGCGCGAGAGTAAACCATATCAACTGGACGGCTCATATCGGCCAGCGCCCTGATCTCGCCGCCCGCCCAATAGAACATGCCAGAAAATATACTAATGATGTCACTCAGAACGTTAATTGCATCTTCTTGCCCTTGGATATAAACATCACATAGGTGGCGAGGCTCGGTACCGCCGCGGCCGTCAGGGACAAGCTGATCGCAATATTTTGCTATCTCGTACAATTCCCATTTTGAAGTGGAAAGATTATTGGCTTTTATCCATTGCCCTAATCCATATTCTTCATTAATGCAGAGGTCATAGAAAATCCAGGCTGGGTTATTGGTCCACGCCCATTTAAATATACCATCCCAAACGCCGGAATAAGTTCTGTTAATAGGATCATAATTTGATGGGACTCGAATTATGTCCATTTTAGGTTTGCACGTTATTGTCGGGATGTTCTGGAACTGTTTTGCATCAAACTGGATATACAGCAACGCCAGATTCGGGTAGCGCAATTTTGCGTCAACAATTTCGACGACGGCATCAACTAACATCCGATCGGCAACCCGGGCTGTATTTGTAGTATTTGGTGTTATCCTCCGAACGCGGATCTGCCAACCCTCTGTTGACGCGGGCAAATCAATACGGTGAGAGCGTGGATACCCCGTTGTTGATTTACCATCGACCGCAGACCGTAAAACCTCATTGTAAGCCCCGCCACCGGTTGCTAAATCAATCGCGTACTCAACTCGGTATCCAACAACATCACCATTATCGAGCTGTTGCTGCAATGCCGGCCATGACAGGCGAACACGCACGGCAGAGAGATCAGTATTGGTGATTGCCTTAACCCATGGAGTTTCATATTTCAGCTCAACGCCCACAGCAATGTCATTCTGAACATCTGGCATTCCCTGAATATAAGTTTGATGCTGGGTTCCTGGGCGAAACTCCCACTGCACACCGGGGAAATTGACACTGCCGTCCGCATTGCCGATCGGCGTCCCATCCAGAAAAATACGAGTATTATCCAGCCCGCCAACCCACTCACCATGGCCCAATACCAGCAGCATCTTTGCAAATGAAGTAGCAATTAATGAATCTGGTGATTCAACGGGAGTGTGACTGTCTGAACCACCCGCCTTTTTACCCACAATTGCCGACATACTTTTCTCCAGGCGAAAAAAAACCGCCCGGAGGCGGTTCAATATTAAAGTTAGTAGTTACATCTGATCTTCGGTATAGATACCGGCTGAAATAATGGCACCGCCGATAATTCGCTCACCGTAACCGATGGGGATAGGGTTTCCCTGCGCCACTGTATTCACAGGCCCACCGAATGCATAGCTTGGGGTGTTCTCTGCTGATTGCCTTGTAGCTGCACCCCCCTGTTGTGGCGATAACATCTGCACCACGCCGCCAAGCATTAATGCCGCTCCGCCTTTAATGAGAAATGGCGAGGCCGCAGCAAAAGGAGTAAAACTTAATATGGCACCCACAGCGACAAGAACTGCGCCTAGTATAGTTTGAAAAACACCTGCCTTTTTACTACCTATGATTAGAGGCATAATATGTATCGGTGCTTTTCCATCGAGATCTAGCTCATTCTCACCAATATTTCGTTTCCCATTAAAAACCGCGAATGTAAGTCCTTTAGATTCGCTATCAAGCATAAACGCTCTAAACCCTTTAATTTGAAGGGTCAGGGCTTTTATCGCCTCTACGGGGCTTGATACATCCCATAAATATTTACGTCCAAACTTTTTACCTAAAATTCCGCCTAATATAATCTCTCGACGCATTTGCATTCACCATAAAGTAAAAAACCCGCCGAAGCGGGTTTATTGTATTAATTGTTTAGTTAAAGAACAGTAGTAGGCAGTAGGTCCATATTCCCATCATCCTGAGTGAATATACGCATATACTTATGCTGCCCCTTTTTAAGAATTATTTCCCTTTCGACTCTTGCATTACCATAGGCGCAAAGACCTGTACCATCTAAATTTACGCCTATTGAGTATTCATTTGGCGCCAAGAATAGAGTGGCTTTTTCTTTTGTTTCTAATTTTGCAGAGGGGGATCCATTAACATAGACCACTGCATAACAAGCAGATCCCACAACCCCGCTATCTCTGATAATCGTTAATTGCGCCCCTGAATCCACCAATACTTTATGCTTCAGAAGACGTTCTGGTGGAATTTCTTTAGCTTGATTTACTGGTACGAGGGTTGTTGAGCATCCAGCTAGAAACAATGTCACTATAAGGATAAGTATTTTATTCATATCGTTACACCCATCAGTTAATTACTGATAATCATAACATCAGGGCTTTATGCCGCAACTTTACTGTAGTGCGATCTTGATAATACCCGCCAAAGGGTACCCGCTTACTCATCTGCCCATACATATGATGAATCATCATCCCATCGCCGATATAGATTGCTGCATGGTTCGGAACTGGTGCGCTTACTTGCATGATAATGACATCACCAGGCAATAACTCGCCGTCAATCTCCACGAACCCCGCGTTACTATAATTATCCATGTACAAATTTTCGGTACCGGATTCCCACCAGCAGGGTGAGCGTTCAAAATTGGGCAGTTCAATACCTCGCTCCAGCTTGTACCAGTCGCGAATAATGCTGAAGCAGTCCCACACCCCATGCACGAACGGACGCCCCTCGAGTGGGCGCGGCCCTATAACCGGCTCAACTATTCGTAAGTCACCCTCCGGCCAACTGACAATAACCCAGGGTAACTCGGACATGTCACACTGGGCATGATCAACATTGCTGGGCTGAGTGGTGGCATCTGGGTGGCTGTGAACAATATGGGTGACACGCCCCCAATCCTCGGCTGCGGCGTAATCTTCCGGGTGCAAAATGAAATTATCGCGTGGCTCAGTGGACTGATTGCGGCACGGAAAGTATTTTTCCGTTCGTCCATTGCGACAAATTAAACCACAAGCCTCGCGAGGGTAGTCTTTTTCAGCATGCGCAAAAATCGCTGTCTGGGTTTTCTTCTGCATGCTTATCTCCTTAAGAGCGATGAACCTGGCTCAGCGCCATAAGGCAAAGGTTCAGCACCATGCCGTAGTTTGCAGGCCCGAAGTGATCCGCTGCATTCATCACGACTCGGATCATCAGTTGGGTTATCATTTTCATCAAAATACAGCGATCCGGCATAATCACAGCCCCGCCCCGTTCGATACCAACCCCGCATGCAATGACGGCAAACACTCCCCTGAATTTGTTCCCGAGGAATCTTGATACCCTGCATATTGTAAGGACCGGATAAATCGAACTGTATTCCGCCCGGGCCTTCACCTGCTTTGCGGTCGATGAAATAAACATACAATGTTTCATCATCCGGGCTGGCGGAGGGATTACCCTCTAAAAAATTACGCGCATCAAGATAGTGAGAGAAGGTTTTGTGTACCTGTACTTTCGCCTGAGCCAAATCCTGATAAGCGAGACACATTGCGCTGATCGTACCGTCAATATTTCCCACGCTAAGGGAGGGAGTCGGTGCAGTGCCGTCACCGGCTATTTCTATTCCGGTCAACTCCACTGGCCACGGTAAATACTCGACGCCTTGCCACCAGATAGATTTAACGGGAAGTTTGGTTATATCCCCATCTGCCGCACGCAGCTCTTGGGAGGTGTACGGTATTTTATGATTATGAAAAAAGAGTTCAGGACCATTAAAGGCGGTGCAATCAACCGCATAAAGCCAAACCTCGTTGCCGGGGTCCAGCGTTTGATAATCGTGTTTTATACCCATATTAAACCTTACGGATGATAAGCAATTTCGAGGGGGACATTGAGCTGAAACATCGGTTTACCGGCTGAGTTTTTACCTTTTGCTGTCGGGTCATATGCCTTACAAACATAAAGGCCCAGTTCACCCATGGGGTTAGTCCATTCAAAAGCGGTGTGTCCCTGATGTTCATCCAGAAAATCGAGGATTGGCTTTATATAGTCCCAATCCCCAATAAACTGGAGTGTCCATTCCGTTGATTTGGTGTTTATCCCATCACCAGCACGCTGAATATACCCGTCACCAAACTGAATCTCTCGGGTTCGAAACTCGGTTTTTGCCGTAGCCTCTACCCGGGGGCAGAACGTGAATACCTTTATCACTATCTACCCCCTTGGATGGCTGTTGTAATAGCGCCTCGCTGACCTAAATCTTTTTGTATCAACTCCCTGTATTTACTTTCGACGAAACGGCCAATTTCACTGCCAAACTGCTCGTATCCAGATGAAGACTGTGAGCTGGTACCACTGTCATTTATCTCAATGTAAACCTGTGGCGCTCCGCCACCCGCAGTTGATGAAATCTCAGGTTGGCGGGTTGTTAAGGCACGAACACCTAGCGAACCATCGGCTGATCGAGTCAGTGGCATAATGGCTTCTGGCCCCGCTTCCCCCATAACCCCTGCGCCCTTAGCGAAAGCGAAAAGCGTTGGTGAGCTAACAACCTGCCCACTAAAAGCGCTCAAGCTTGGCGAATCATAAACACCCCCTTTGGCGTTAAATGACAAACCACTGTAAGCCCCCGTAGAAAAAGCACTGCTGGCTGTACCCGCCGCCCCACTCGCGCCCCCCATAAACCCGCTCATTAGGCCGCCAGAAACACCGGTAATGGTCTGCATAATCGAACTGGTAATAAGGGCTTGCGCCGCCATATCAATAAGATTCTTGATAATCGACTGAGATAGTGAGGCAAATAAATTAGACATAGCCTCTTTAGTTGACTGAGTGCCATTCACTAACCCGGTCAACATATTAGTAAGGCGGTCTTGAGAATCTTGAAACAGATCCACGGCCATTCGTTGCAAGTCACCTTGTGAGGCGAATAATTGCAAGGATGCCTGGTATTGCTGTTCGCGGGTTTCTGTTTCAGAGGCGAGGATGAGCTGATTTTTACGCTGCTCAGTAATCACACCCGCTTCCGCATAGGTCTCTATCAGCGCCTGGCGTTTTGCCAGTTGGTTACTGAGGTTTTGTACCGGATCGACATTACCGGCCAGCTCATCATTCGCGCTGACGGCGGAACGTTGGTTAGCATCGGCTAGCGCAGTTAGATAGTCCGTGTGGATCTGCTCTTTGCGGCGATAGAGTTCCTCGGTGCTTTGTATTTCACCCCCCGCAATCTGCCGTTGAAGCTGTTCTTGAGCCTGCCGCTGAGATTCTGCGGCACTGCGGTAAGGATCTGACGCAATAGCAGCGTTGTGGTCTTCCCATCGCTGTTTTGACTCTGTGAGGGTTTTATTCAACCGTTCCAGTTCAGCACGCTGACCATCAGTATATTTCGCACCGGTTTCAATTGATGCGGCAAATAATGATGCAGCAGCCTCACCCTGTGCCAATCGAACAGACTCAATCTGTATTTCTTTATTCAGGTTAGCAACTGCTTGCTCATAAGCCTTGGTTGCGCTTTCAGCCGCTTTAGTTGCACTGGCCGCCTTACTTTTTGCTTGCTCATTCGCCTTATTCTGCTCGGACTGGTCGTAGTTCCTGAGTTCACCGCTTACGAACCTTGATACCTCGGTGGGATCGGTGATTTTGAGCCGTTCAGCTTCCTGCCTGGCGATTTCAGTCGCCTGCGCCCTGCCCGACAGTTTCAATATAGTAAGCTTATCATCCTGCACTTTTTGAGCGTTTTTCAGCTCTTCGCTAACAGGTAAAATCAGACTTGTCGAATTAAACGCGGCTTTGGCTTGGGTAGCAATATTCAGAGAGTTGGTAAAATTAGCCATCATTCCGGCTGCAATGCCCACCTCAACTTGTTCCAGCTTGAGGATGCCTACGCCCTCCTGAAGCGTCCCATTTAACTGAGCACTCAGAACATTGGCACCATTTACCGCCCTGCTTTTATTGTCCTGCGCATCAGTCAGTTCATTGAGTGCTATCGCCTGATTATTGAGAGAGATATTCAATTCTTCATTGGCTTGCTTCCCAATGGTTGAACCTTCTCCCCATAAATAAATCTGTCGGCGATTTCGCTCAACGGCTTCTGTTGCTTTGTCGTAATTCTTTTGTGCATCTGCAACAACAGACGAAAGTGCCGGTAATGAGTTATTCAGCTTGCCGATTTCAGCCGCTAACTGAACATTCCCCATTTCCCGCATTTTATCAATCAGCCCACCGACTCCACCCGCCAGCTCTGTCGCTGACCGTTTTGCCTGTTCTGATTTTTCGTAGAAATAATAGATTGCACCGGCTGCCAGCATTGCGGCCCCAACTGGGCCACCCACCAGACCCAGCGCCTTACTTGCCAGCCCGGAAGCAATATTCAAGCGGCCCTGTGCTGCTGCAAGAGCATCGGTTGCTGCCGCTTCTGCTCGGGATGCAGCGGCTACTGCCGCGGAGTTAACGGCCAGTTGTGCACGAATAACCGTACGGGCCTTTTCGGTTTGCGCCAACTGTAACTGAGCAACCAGCGAACGCTGTGCGGCAACCGCCGATTCTCGCTCCGTCCGGATCTGTAACAATGACGCCTGAACACCTTCAACCTGCGCCGCTGCAAGAGCGAGTTGTGAGCGAGTGGCATTAATGACTTCTTTGGTGGCTGTAGTGACATTATCAGCCATGCCGCCAAAGTATCGCGCTAATCCAAGCCCTACTAAGCCGGTACCGGCTGCGACCAGCACATCAATATTATCTGCCGCTGTGCCAATCACACCGGAGATCGCCGCTGTCACACCCATTGCACTATTGGCATCACCTATATAGGCTTTCCAATGATTTGACAGCTTGGTGATGGCATCCCCGACCGTAGTCGGCATGGCTTCGGCCAGTTCTGCGTTACGGTCTTTTGCGGCAATAGTGGCTTTTGCAAAGGTATCCATCGATAACTTGCCACTTGCGGCCAGCTTTTTAACCTCCGTCTCAGTCATACCCAAATACCGGGCGATATCACCGACAATCGTCGGCATGACTTCCATGACGGTATTCCACTGATCGCCAGCAACTTTGCCAGAAACCATGGATTTAGACAGCGCATTAATGGCACTCTCGCCCTTTTCAGCGCTGGCCGCATTGGTGGTCAATGAACTGGAAATTGAATCAATAAAATCAATGGTGCTGGCCGTGGAGAAGCCAAGTTCCTTCATTGAGTTGGCACTGCGTATATATAGCTCGGATTGCTCCTCGATACTTTTATACGTGCGGTCGCTAATCTCCATTAAGCGTTGCTGAACGCTGTTATATTCTTCCTGTGAGCCGGTCGCCATTTTGATTCGGGATGAAATTTGCCCGTATTGGTCTGCTGTACTGATCAGACTACCTACTGCAAATGCCCCGGCAAACATCCCCACCATGCCGCTGGCCGACTCTTTCACGGTGACCAGTTCGCTATTAAGTTCAGCTAATGCACGCTTACTCTGGCGTGTCGCCGCTTCTGCCTTACGCGAACCTCCTTCTATCGTCTTATAATATTCAGATCCCAAACGAGAGGCTTTTGCAATCTCGGTTTGAAATGAACTTGAATTAGCCGACAGGTTGACGATCAGATCACCCAGAACTGTCATAGTTCCTCCCAGAAACCCGCCGAAGCGGGTGAATTACTCAGCCAACTGACCTAAAAACGCTTCAAGTTCTGATCCTTCATCGTCTTCCGACTCACCCCAGCCCAACAAAACATCTTCAATGCTGAGCGGGTTTCTCCCCCCTTGTGCGTTATAGGTCGCTGCCGTGATTTGTGCTGCTTGAAAGTCGCCCCGTTCATCACCGATAGGGCTAATACGGTCATATGCAGCCCATAAGCGAAGTTCACTCATACCAATTGTTTGCTTGAGTTCACCCAATGTCCTGCCCAAACGAAGTGCGAGTTTCATCATGAATTGGATGCCGGGTTCTATAACTTTTTTTCAGCATCCTCTGGAGACGTTGCCAGCCCCATTGCGATCCTAAGAAGACGGGCATGTACCGGGCCATAAAATGAAATTACTTTTTCCAATTCATTCACTGCAAAAACCGGTTGCAGATCTTCGTCTAATAGAACATCAATGAACATCACCGCATCGGCACGAATATTGCGCTGAGTTTCCTCTGAGATGGAAAGTTGAACTTCATTTTCCCCTGTTTTTGTTTCCGGTGATGCCATAATCTCGCGCCACCGCCCCCAGCCCTCTAAAGAGGGTTCTCTTAGCACAACGCTTGCTCCATCCCACTCGTTGACGGGTACCCTTTTAGTGCGAAATCCAGCATGTGCCGAAGACACCAGTGATTTGAGATCAAATTTCTTTTTGGCTGACATGTTTTAGTACCCTCCCATTAAACGGTGACGTTAGCTGTGTAAGTGGCGGTTTTACCACCATCGGAAGTCGTCACTGTAATATTGGCTGATCCCGCCGTTGCTCCAGAGGGTGCTGATACCGTTACCGACATACCCGTTGCCGTAGCTGTTGCTCGGGCCGGAACGGATGAGAGTAGAGTGAAACCCTTGTTTGTGGCATTTGATGGAGAAATATTGACGTTAAATGTCGCTGTTCCACCGGCAACCACACTGCCACTGGTTGGGGTTAGCGCTAAGCCGGTGACAGGAACAATATCGGAGGCCATAATTCGAACAGGCTTACCGATGATACGTAGCGTGTAAGAAGAAGAAACCACACCGGAAGTCCCCGCACTCCAACTGTTTTGACGAACCTCGGCAAGATAGGCGAATCCATTACCTGACGGGAAGACAACTTTGATAGCGCGTCGCTCATTCGTTTCATAGGCTTCCATCAACGATTCCTGAGCCAATTCTCCAGCACTCCAATTTCGGTTAATGCTCATTTCTGCAGGAGATGAAAGCCCATTAGTCATCTCTTTTTCGGTCGAGCAAAGTGTTGTAACTTCAATATCATCTTTCTGCCCCCCGGTGAAACTGAGTTCTTTTGTTGAGCACGATGCTGATAACCAAGTTGCACCTGCTGGGTTTGCTTCAGTAGCTGCCTCAGCAGAAACACTGAAAACTGTACCCTGCGTTTTTTCATAAATACTGGTCATATTTTGCTCCAGACATAAAAAAACCCGCGCGGCGGCGGGTATGTACGATAAGAAAAGGCGTTATTTAAAATACGACAGCGTGTAAGTGATATCCGACGAACCCCACGTAATCGCTTCATCGTCGCGTTGATAGTCGTAGCCTAACGGGGAAAGACTTTCTATCTGTTCGTATAACGCTGGGATATCCCCCATCACTGGGTAAATGTTGTTTTCCATCCACTCATCCAGTGCTGAATCGGGGCTTTTTGCTTTTAAAAAAACCTCCACATGCAAAACTGAACGCCAGTGGTCGCCGTCGATATACTCCCCCGTTGACTCTGAATCAGTCAGATAAACGGCGACGGCCGGTAGGTCTGTGACATCAAGAAATACCGGCCTGCCGTCAAAAAAAGTGACATCTGGCGCGGTAATCGATGCTTTCAGTGCATCAAGTACGGCTTTACGTATTGCGGTATTTCTGTTCATCGTTTGATCACCAGTCGTAATTGATTACTCAACGCAGCAGCCAACTCTTTTGGCATATCACTCATCAGTAGGGATTTCGTTTGGTTGTGAAATGCCTGAGTGAGTGGTGCAGCCATTGGGATTTTGATGACTTCAATCGGATAACGCGCCTTTGACGTTCTACGCATAACTTGCCATCGCCCATTGCTGAGCTGTTGCACAAATCCCCCCGGAAAAGAGAATCGGCCCACTTTTAATACGCTGTCTGCACCACCTTTACCGTTACGACGAGATATCTGCAGCCGGACAGGGCCAAGATTGATAACAGGCAAATCTCCCCGCTTAACACGGATCGTCGCAATGGGGCGACTCGGACTGGCTTTTTTCAGTCGGGTACGCCCTCGGACTAACTTTAACGGGACACGTGTACTCTTTGAGACTTGCGACGCACTGCGGCTAATGGCTCGACCGGCGACACGGTTCACCGCTTGCGAGGTGGCCCGAGGCACCGCCGTTTTACTGAGCGAAGAAAGGTTACTGATGAGCTGATCTAACCCTTGAACGGTCATGGTATCTCCCGTTACTCCAACCAGATTTGGGGCTTTCCATTAAAAGACTGATGGCGGGTGACGATGTAGGATTGACCTTCCCAAATCACCTGATCATTGCGGCGTGGGGAATAATCTGATGAGAAGATAACCAGCGAAATACCGTCCCCCGTCACCGGTCCCATTTCGGGGATGAGATGACTTTCAACGGCAATATACTCAACTTCATTGATGAGTACCGGTTTACCCATCCGTTCCACTGTCGCCTGATCCATTCTCACTACCAGCCGTTCAAAGGCGTTAGCCATTGATTTTTACCGCAATCACTGTCTCGCTAGCGGCAGCAGTAGCCCAGGCACAACCCGCCGCAACTGCGTCAGCAGACGCAAGTTGAACCTTACCAGCTTTCAGGAAAACCTTTTTCCCGGCTGGAATGACATCAGCAGCTAACTTAGGCAATAGAAAAACCCCTTCGGCCATGCCGTCGCCGGTGACTGTAGGGCTAATATCAACCAGCGCCACAGCAATAATATCGCCAATCACAACCGGATCGCCGCTTGAGATAATCTCCACACCCGAATTCGTGATTGGGATGGTCTTACCTTCCTGAATAAAATTAGTCGCCATAAAATCTCCATACAGCCCCGTAGGGCCGAATTTTAGGTATAAAAAAAGCCCTAACGGGCTGCAGAGAAACACTATTACGAGGGGTTATGCGCCAGAAGATTTAACAAGGCCACGATAATCAAGCGGAGCAACACCGGCATCAATACGCACTTTTGTTGCAACACCGTCGGTGCTAAAACCTTCTTGCTGGTCGATATAAGGCTGCTCAACGCCATTCAGATAGGCAACTTCGATAGTATCGGTACCTTTTGCTGAGGCCAGATACCACTGGATAGGGCTAGCATCATCCAGGCGGGGTTCACCCACAATACTGGCAAAGTTTTGAATTGGGTTAATGATGCCTGCATTAATATCAGCGCCCTTCACACTTGCAGACTTAATTGTCTGATTGGCAATGGTCTCTAATGCCGTGGGAACTAACAGAAATGCTGGACGAATATTAAGTGTTCGCCCGGTGGTTGGTTCTTTCTGAGTCCGCATGAGTTGACGAGCTTTATCCAGATTGGATACATCAATGGCACCTGTGGAGGTATTGTTGTGATCGCCACTGAACAAGTTTTTCCCATCAGAGAGCTTTCCATTACTCGTCAGAACTGCATAAACCAGATCGCCAATGGTCGCTTTAGCCGCGCGCCCCATCTTCATCGGAACATCGGTTAGCTGATTCAGGTCGTCGTTGATTATTGCCTGGCGAGTAATAGAGAAGATTTCTCCGTAGGTTGCCAGCGCAATCTGTTCGCCACGATCTGATGTGGTGACATATTTATATTCTGCTCCTTCCCGCACCTTGCGCAGCGATGGGAAGCCCCCCATACCAACACGGTGAGCCGTTTTAAAATCAGAGAGCTGCCCTTTTTTCGTCCATTGCTCGAAGGTTTCTTCAGCTTCATCCCAGCCCTGTAGAAGCGCCTTATTTGCCACATCCAACAGAATATGACCGAAATCAGATGTCGTATGTGTAAATGACATACCAATCATCTGCATAGGATTGTACGCCGCAACACCAATACCCCGCTCGGTAAGAGACATTCGTGCGTATTCACGTAACGTCATACCGTTATAGGCATTGTCATTCTGGCGTTCTTCAAAGCCTGCACGAGACATTAAAGCCTGACGAATACCGTCGCTTGTGAAATTACCATTGCCAACATAGATATGCTGACCTGCAGGTGGGGTTTTATCCGATGGCGTGGCATCTTTACCCATCAATGTCAGCAGTTTTTCTCGGGACTGTTCCAGAGTGCAATCAATATCTTCGACACACGCGGATTGCAGTTCCTGATATCGCCCACCGAACATAGCAAACAGATCTTTAATACCGTTGATCCGCTGTTTTTGTGCCTCACGCTCCTGAGCACGAATGGCGTTGTCATCCAGAGATGCTGCAGGTGCAGCAGGTGCAGCAGGTGCAGCAGGCTGAGTGGGCGCGACAGGCTGTATCGCGGTCGCTTTGGGTTTGAGAATCATATTTTTCAGAGAGGCTGGCATAGAATCGAATTCCTCGATACGTTTTGAATTGATGCGGGCCATAGCCTGCATCGACGGGAGTAGTTGATCGGCAAAACCGTGCTCAACACATTCCTGTGCCGTCAGCCAGGTTTCTTCACCGAGCATGACAGCCAGTTCTTCCGGGGTTTTACCGGTCTTTTTGGCATAGGAAGGAATAAGAACCCCCTCCACCTTATCGAGCAGATCGGCATAGTCGCGCATATCATTGGCATCACCACCGGTAATGCCCCAGGGCTTGTGGATCATCATCATCGCGTTTTCCGGCATGATGACGGGGTTGCCGACCATGGCGATCACTGAGGCCATAGAGGCGGCAAGGCCGTCGATATAGACCGTTTTGCTGGCAGGGTGAGTGTTCAGCAGGTTGTAAATGGCAATACCTTCAAACACATCACCACCCGGAGAATGGATGCGCAGGTTAATATGGTCGATATCACCCAATGCTTTCAGGCTGCTGGCGAACTGGCGGGCGGTAACACCCCAATAACCGATCTCCTCGTAGATATAAATATCCGCGTTTTTTTCCCCACTGGCTTTCATTCGGAACCAGCTTTTATCTCCGCCAGACGCCTGCGGTGCCTTAATCAGTTTCTTTCTGCTGCTCTTGCCCACGGGCATCTCCTTTATCGTTAGCCGGATCAGTATCAAAGGTCAGGTCCAGCTCAGTATTTTCGTCAATTTCCGCCTTACGACGGCGTTTCACATCCCCTGGATTAGCGCCGCGAGCGCGGATCCAGTCAGCTTCTGTAGCCGCGCCACCCCGAATCAACACGCGCCATGAATTTGCCTCTTTTAACGGGTCAATCCACGGCATAACGGGGCCGCTGTATACCGCATTCAGCAATGTATTTGGGTCAACATCGGGTGGGACGGTGATAATTCCAGCGGCAATAGCCTGTTTCAGCCAATTGCGGTACATCGGTCGGGTTACCGCAGCAATAAAGGCATCCTGCAAGATGCTGTAGCCCTCGAAAGATTCCACCAGCTCCTGTCGCTGGGCGCTGTAGGTGCCGTCATAGTTGCGGGATATACTGGAATAGCTTCCACGGCTTCCGGCGGCAACCGCTCTTAGCTGGCCGTTACGGAAGTTTTCAAGGTTGGGATTGGGCCGGTCTGACTTGATCATGCCAATTTCTTCACCTGGCAACAGGTCATCAAAGATAATGCCAGGTTCAATATTCAGATCCCGTTTATCGCCTGCATCTGTATCATTATAGGTTTGAGCGTCCCCTTTTTTGATATACATGCCTAACGCAGCAGCGATACGTGCGGCGGTTAACTCAGAGTCCTCGTACTCTTTGAGCGCACTCAACCGGATCAGGATGCCAGACAATAAGCTGTTTCCACGAACCTGATGCAGGCGACGCATAAACTTCAGGTGCACCATGTCATCAGCCACGATTTCTTTCGTGTTACCCAGCGCAATACCTGTCGTGACCAGGGATTTGTACACAAGATATTTGGTAGGTCGCCCCCACCCATTCAGATAAACACCCTGACAAATGTTTTTCCCTGTGTCGGTCGCTTCCAGCGGAACAAAGTCCGGCTCCAGCGCTTCAATCCAGAAAGGAATACCGGCCGTGGCTGCCAACCCTTGAGCCGCGCCACTGACGAGTTGTCCAAAGACTTCACCGTCGCGCAACCAGGTGCGTGCCATGAGGCGTTCGAGTACCGGCCGGGTAAACTGCCCGGTCACATCAGGCGAAACAGACCACTCCGCCCACGCTGCCCTGATTTGCTTCGCCAGATCATCAGCCACTAACCCGGTACGGAGAATGGGCTGTGGATCGACAATAATGCCCTTAGCACCAATGATGCGCTCTTCCAGTTTATCCAGCAGCCCGATCACAAGGTCATGATTATTGTCCAGCCAGCGAGCCTGTTCCCTCAAAGAACGGCCCGCAACTTGACTGAGCTGGTTAGCGTTACGGTTTTCACGCTTAGCGCGATGTGTCCGGGTGGGTAATACCGCTTCATATGCACGTATAGCCACGCGAGATTTTAAGCGGGCAGCTTTCCAGCCCGGTGAGAGCAAACCAATAGCATCATCAAAAATGCTCATTATGGAAACCTCGCCACTTTATACATAGGACGCCTACGCCGGGAAGCTAAAAGATTAGCGAGGCGGCGCTCCCATACGTCTCGCCCCTTTCGAATCTCACTCAAATTTTCCATCGCCATTGACTGACCGTTAAAGGTGATGAACTTACCTTCCAGCACCGCCATTTCGGCTGCGGCATAACGCTGGATCATGTTTTCAATCTCTGCCTGATTCACACCCAGCCTCCTGAGGTAGATGGTGCCCATGCAGAGGTATTCCCTTCTTGCTGGGCTGATGGTTTTTTAGGTTTTGTTGTCTTGGTACGGGATGTTGAGGATGTCGGTCTTTCAGCGGGAGGTAACAGTGATTTGGCTTCAACAGGACGTGCCCACGGAGGCGGTTTTTCCCAGTTGATTTTCTCGTAACCCCGCAGCATTACCAGAGCATGGGCATACACCATAAGGTCAAACGCTTCGTTTGCACCCTTACCCGGTTTTGTCCATTTACCGTCTGTGCTTCGTTCCTCGTAGGTCAATTCGTCGTAAAACCATTCCCCCAGCCATGCCGGGAAATGCACGTAGTTAGCCCCCGGAGTTTCACGCTGAAGCGCGTTACTGATCCGGTCTTTCAGTTGGTTGGTCTGTAAAAGGTAAAGTGGTACGTCTCCTCGAGCCTCGGCCCGCCGATTAGGGCGGTCGGTATTATCGGGGCGTGTTATGGTGATCAACTTGCTGCGCGTCGTGCTGTCCCCTTTAAAGAGATAGACGCGCTTGTGCATTCCATCACGGCGGCATTGTCTCCAAAACGCGTAAGCGTTCCCGGTTACGCCATCCTCGCCGCCGGAATCCACTCCCATTGCAAGTACAGGCAATGAAACGTTGGGGTTGCTATCCAGTGGCCATTCTTTATCCAGTACATCGGAACGCAACAGGTCCCAATCTTCGAGATAACCGGCGGGATCAATTGGCAGACTTTCGCCATTAGGCCCGACACGCATCGACTGCTTGATGTTGTAACGGTCAACTATCCACCGTTCACCGTGGGTACCATAGCCAATAACCTGAACAACGAAACGCCGGTTTTTACCCCCCTGCACATCAACGGTGGCTATGAGGAAATGCACACCGTCCGGCACAGTACGCTTCGTTACGTCCTCCGCCCGAATCATCAGAGTTTCAGATTGTCGCTGCTCTACGCTGGATTGAGGGGTGTAGGGCAATCCCCAGTCAGTGTTAATGACCGCTTTCAATGTCTCTTCGCTCTGATTCGCTTCATAATCCTTCTGAGCGGAAAGTAGCTTATAGACCAACTGAGAAAGCGTCTGATAAGCAGCGGCGGGTCCTTCCATCCAAAATGATGCGATGCGAGATCTGCGCGCCTGACCAGTGATATTTCCATGACAATCTATTTTCTCGCCATCACGCAACCAGATACCTTTCTGATTAAGGTCCCGCTTTTGGTTAGCCGTTATTTTTCCCTGACAGTGCGGACACTCTATATAAGCGGATTCACTGGCCTCCACGGGGTCTGCAATATTTTGATATCCCTGAACAACATCTTTTGAGGGCTGGAAATACTCGCCGCAGTGCGGGCAAGGCCAGTACCAGCGGCGTCGGTCTCCACGGTTATACAGTGAAAGAATGCCCGTAGTTGGCGGGGCTTCGTGGGGTGAGCTCCTCCGCCATTTTGCATTAGTGATAGCGCGGCCAGGGGAGCTTTCAACCAGTGTCATACCGGATGACATAAATGTTGTGGTTCGTTTTGAAGCCAGGGTAAACCCGTCGCCCTCCCCGTCAATATCTTCCGGGAAGCGGTCATAATCCGTCAGCGCCACGAACTTATAATCTGATGATGACATTACGTTGATGGATGGCCAGCCTATTTTAAGGAATGACCCATCACGAAATATTTTATCGTGAACGTTATTATCGTTTCGGCGCGGACTAAGCCTTTTGGCTACTGCAGGGCTACTTCGGAAAGTACGATCAAGACGCTTCTTGCTGTGCTCCCTTGCCTTATCTTCTGTCATTTGAACGATGAGCATGTCGGAAGGGTCACAAACAATGCTGTAGACAGCCCAGCCATCAATCAAACCAATTGTTTTACCTGTTCGGGCTGGACCGACAAAAATTACTGCGTCATATTCACGCGATGCAAGCATGTCCATGGGTTCAAGAACATAAGGGGCAACGTTCGGGTCCCAGGGAACCGAATTACCCGCCCCCTTTGGTACTCTCATGTATTTATGTACCGCCGCTGAGACTTTAATACGGCGCGGCGGCCGTAGGATTAATGAAATATCTCGTCCTATAGTTTCCGCTGACGCATAAGCCATTAATCCTCCTCGACAATCACCTCCCCTTTATCGCTCATAAGATCAATCGCACAAGCTTGATAAGAGCGTTCAGATAGCGTCGCACGTAAATCATCTATTGCAGCCTGAACAACTGTTACTGCTTGAGGCGATAAAGCGCAGTCGCGCTCCAGAATATCTGGAATTGTCTCCAGAACCTGCACTACCGATTTTGTCATTGCTGAATAAACGGCTACAACCTCATTAACAGGAATTAAACCGCGTTGTTCTTTTTCTAATTTGATGCGCTCATTTTCCGATTGAAACCAATCCTTACGTTCTTTCGGGATCATGTGCGAGGGATCATGTGAGATATCTTCACCCGCCTCACGGACAACGGCGAATAATGCAGGAGCCACATCTTTAAGGGCATAAGTCGGATTGCCACGGAAGGTGCCTGTGGCCTGAATATTATTCTCCACAAGCCGCTTTCTAATCGTTGCCCTATCCACAGAAAAAGCCTCAGATATCTTGGATATACTCCAATTAAAAGCATCAGCCAGGTCGCCAATATTTCCCATCACCACCTCTCACCACCAGCTCAACCTCTT